>NZ_KV817495.1:0-135392 GCF_001814685.1 Prevotella sp. HMSC077E09
GTTTAATTTATAATAGTGTTGCGGAATTAAGGCTAAAACTAAATTAACCACTAAAAAAACTAATATCTTTCCTTTCAGCAGCAAATATACGACTTATATTTGGATATATTATTACCAATATTACTTCAAAATTTGCATTTATTACGGATATTTGCACATTTGAGTTTTCTGTTGAAATTAATCATCTTTACACATCATTATATATAAATAAGCATGAATGCCGACGTGCTTTCAGTGAGCGATTTCCTCATTTCAATGCCCGAAAACCATGATTTGACACGCTTGAAAAGCCATTATGAGACGGAAACAAAACGCTATAGGCTGAGCATCAAGGCTGCCGATGACAAGGAACAAGACGGCCGACAGCCCATGTTTGACGATATATGAGACATCCGCTATCGGCAATCGAAGTGCTATCGAGGCTTGCCTCTGCCGTGCTGACAGGGCATAATGCAGGGGGTTCCCTTATTCTTGAATTAACAAATTGCCAGAGAGAAACTTGTATAGTTCCATATATTGAAGTATAATTTATTATTTTTGAAAAATCCACACAATAGCTTTCGCATAGCTCACGTATTTGAAACGACAGCCTTCCTCGCTCCAAATACGCGCTGTATTTTGACATTTTATAACGCATTGTCTATCAGATGATTATATAATTCAAGGCAAATTATGAGATAAAACCACACTGAAAAATCTTGCGTTTTGCGTCAAAAAGCGTGGTAATCTCAGGCAAATCAGGCGGTAAGTTGACGTTAATCGCAGTGATTTCTTGCATGATTTTGACCTATATTTTGTTTCAGAACACATAATAGTTTGACTATCAACGCATTGCAAACCACCGAAAAACAGCGCGTATTTGGAGCGAGGAAAAGAACTATTTCAAATTCGCGAAGCATTCAAGAGCAATTGTAAATATCCTTGATAAGAATTAACCTATTTTCCGCTTCATGAGATTACAGTTCACATGCTGCATCTTTTGATAGTTCAAGAGAACGCTAAATAAAAGAGGGGATATATCTTATACCTGTTAAGGTATATTTATTTCAGACTTTCATAAGGCTTTGGAAAAGAAGTCAGGCAGTTCGAGGCATGGGAAAAGCTCATTGTTTTAACATCTTTTTCATTATTATTAGGTATTGTTCAATCAGGGAAAATATCATACTTTTGCCGTATTCCAAGCGTTTAATCAAGTATTCGAATAAAGATAACAAATTAAAATAAACAAAAATATACGAATTAAAATGAATAGAAAAATCATGTTATTGTTAGCCTTGATGCTAACCACTTTATCAACTCTACAGGCTAAAACGGCACTCATGATAGTAGCACATGGCTCACCGATGGAATCGTGGAGAAAACCCGTTTTAGACTTAGAACCACTCGTAAAGCAGCAAGTTGCCGAGGGAAAACTCATGGGAATAGACATTGTAAAGGTAGCCCTCATGGAATATACAGAGCCTTCTGTAGCTTCAATGGTGAAGGCTTGCGAGGCCGAAGGCGCCGATACAATCTTCGCACTGCCTGTCTTCATTGCACCATCGGGGCATACAGAAGAAGACCTTCCCAATATTCTTGGCCACAAATACAACCCATACGTGCGTGAAGAATTAGGCGAAGAGAAGACTGAAATGGTGCATACGAAGACACCAATCATCCTCGGTCCGACTTTCTATTACAGCTATGTGTTGGAGAAGTGCATGCTCGATCGCATTCAAAGTCTTTCGAAAGATGCTGCCAACGAAGCTGTAATCTATCTCGCCCACGGCGATGATGAGCGCATTGGGTTCTGGAAAAAGATGTTCAACAGTGTGGAGAAATATACTAAAGAGCATGCAAAAATCACTTATGTAGACCATGCACTCATTGAAATGGGACATGACTTCGGTAAGGAACTCATGCCTTTGCTTACCAAAGCAGCCCAAAAGAAGAAGCGAATCATAGTACAAGGCATCTATCTTACCTCTGATGTGAAGCGCATGGCCGACCGACATAAGATGCAAGATGTACAGAATGACTTGGTGAAGAAAACCGGGGTGGAAATTGTCTACAGTTCCGACGGCATCCTGCCTGCCTCTACTTCTCGCGTTGTTGATTGGATTGTAGCCCAGACAAAACAATGGGTTGAAAGCAAACGATAAATCAGACACGGCATGAAAAACCTTACAATATTGAGTCTTTTCGCACTGCTGAGCCTCTTTCTTGTTCCACAAGAGAGCGTGGCTCAGGAGCGAAAGCTCTATGGTTACGTAACCGATGCCGGCAATGAGCCTCTTGTCGGTGTGAGCATTCGCGTGCAAGGAACGCAGATTGCAACAGTGACCGATGTCAAAGGTCGCTATCAACTGAGTGGTCATTGGGCCAAAGGTACACTCATTTCTTTCACCTATATCGGCTATGCCAAACAACAGTTTAAGGATGATGGGCGCGACCGCATGGATGTAAAGATGGTGGAAGTGGCCAATGGTATCGGTGAAGTGGTCGTGAAAGCCAAAAGCAATATCAACGCCATTGACCTGCGTTCGAAAGCAGGCATCGTTGAGAATGTGGACATGAAACAGCTCACCGAGAAGCCAATGATAGACATGGGACTGGCTCTTCAAGGTTTGGTTCCAGGCTTGAATGTCATGAATACAGGCGACTTGGGAAGTGCTCCGAAAATCAGAATACGTGGGAATTCATCGTTTCGTCGTGGTAACACAAGCAATGAACCATTGTATGTGTTGGACGGAAAGATTATCTCTGCCGAGACATTCTATAATCTGAACCCACAGGATATCGCCAATATCAAGGTGCTGAAAGATGCTGCAGCATGCGCATTGTATGGCATAAAAGCAGCCAACGGCGTGTTGGAAATCAGTTCACAGCATGGCTATAAAGGCAAGATGACGTTCACTTACAGCATGGATTTGGGTTTGACCATGCGTGGAAGACGCGGCGTTCGACTGATGGATACCGATGAGAAGCTTGAGTTAGAGCGTCTGTTGCAGAACCCGGCAGCACCAGGGTATCGTTACAGTCGTGATTATATTGAACGTGAGTACGCTTCTGATCCCAACAAAGAGCAGCTTATTGCCGAAGGCGAACAACGCTTGGCTGCATTGAGAAACATTCATACGGATTGGTTTAAAGAACTGATTCATAATAATTTCTATCAGAAGCATAACCTCAATGTCAAAGGGGGCAGTGGTTCTACAACCTATTATCTTTCGGGTAACTATACCTATCAAGGCGGTCGTCTCGAGGGAAACAACAAACAACGCTTCAATGTTCGCATGGGTTTAGACCAGCAGTTGGGCAACATAGGCTATCTGATGATTGGCGTTTCCGGAGGGTATTCCAAGAGTAATTCACCCAATGGAACGACCTTCGACCCTTCTTCGTTGGTGTATAATCTTAATCCTTACGAGCAAAAGACAGGCGAACTCTATTCTTATCCCAATCGAACCTATTATGATTTAATGCATCAATACAAAAGCGATGCTACCGATAAGAATGCCGGAGTAGATGTAAATCTCACGCTTTCACCATGGAAAGACCTTACGTTGGCTTATGTTGCAGGTCTTGATTTCCTGCAAGACGATGATCATCGCTTCACACCTGCATCTGCATATTCAGAGCAAAGTTCAGGTATTCTATTGAATGCACGGGGTATTTACAGCCGTACCAAAGGCACAACAACCAATCTTTCAAGCAACTTCCGCGCCACTTACAACCATGTTTTTGCGGATGTTCATGATGTAACGTTGGGTGCAAACTTCGATTATTACCTATATAATTATGATGCAGTGGGCATTACAGGCTATGGAGTTGGCAATGTGGATGCTCCTTCTGCCATTAATAATTCCTTGCAAGGATTTAGACAACCCGCCGTAAGAAACCCTCGCGACAAGAATGCTCAGCTTGGAATTGGAATGGTTGCAGGCTACACATATAACACGATTTATGATGCTTATTTCACTTATAAGGCCGATGCTTCGTCGATATTGCCGGCAGATAAGCGTTGGAATGCAGCCTGGGCAGCGGGCTTGGGATGGACTCCAACGAACTATTCTTGGTTGAAAGGCAATAAGATTCTGTCGAAATTAAACTTCAAAGCCTCTTATGGTGTAACGGCAAACCTTAATGGTGTGACAGTGTCCAGCACTGTTGGAACCTTCATGTTCGGCGAACAAGCCTATGAAAGTAGCCGAGTTTTGTCATTGTTGTCTCTCTATAACAAAGATTTAAAAGCCGAACAGAATAAATCAACCGACTTAGGTGTTTCGATAGAGCTGTTGAAACGTATCACTTTAGATGTGAATTGGTATAACCGCCGCACAGAACAAGCACTCTTGGATGTGCCAATCGCCACCAGTTCAGGATTTTCTTCGCTGAAGCGTAACATTGGAGTTTTGCAGAACCGAGGTGTAGAACTCGGACTCACTGCAAAGATATTGGATGCTTATGACTGCCGTTTGGCTGTGGGAGGCAACATCGCTTATAATAATAATAAGGTGGTAAGTCTTTACTGGACTGATAAACTTTATTTAGACGAACAGTCCATTGTACCCAACTACGAGGTAGGAAAATCCTATGATATGATTTATGGTTTGCATTCATTGGGCATCAACCCGCTCACCGGTTACCCTGTTTTTCTCACGCCGGATGGAAAAGAAAAGCAAGGTACGGAACAGCTTACACGCGATGACTTCATTGCACTTGGTCATCTGACGCCACCTTATTCGGGTAGCTTCTATGCTAATTTCTCCTATAAGCAGTTTGATTTTGACATTTCATTCTATTATGTTTTTGGTGGAAAACAGCGCTTTAACTATCAGTATGTGCGTAATAAAGATAAGGCAAACCTTAATGCTGTGGCTGGACAGACTACCAAAATGTGGTTTAAACGAGGTGATGAATATAAAGAATATTGGACACCTTTCTACACACAAAGCATTGCACAAGATAACCTTGCGCTATATCCTAACTCGCGAACTGTTGGGAATAGCGACTACTTAAAACTTTCGAGTTTCTCTATGCGCTATCGTATTCCATCGAACTGGCTACATAAAGTAGCTCCATTCCTACAATATGCCAACGTAGGTCTACAGGGATCAAACCTCTTTACATGGACAAGTTATAAGGAGTCTGACCCGGAAAGTGGTACCTTAGCAGGCACCATGCAGCCTGTTTTCACCTTTCATCTCAATCTAACATTCTGATAATAGTATATGAAACAGAATAAATTGACTTTCAAGAGCGTTGCAGTGGGGTTGGTTTCAATGGTTTTTGCCTCATGCAGCCTTAACATTCCACCGCTTGATCAGTTCTCCGATCCTGATGCAATCACGAATATTTCCAATGCAAGATCATTCCTGGCATCGGCTTATTCTTCTTATCCCCACATGGAATATGAGTTCTCTTTGTTGGGAAATGATTTCGTTCCGACATCTCTTTCCTTTAAGGATATTACGTCTTTGAACTTATATAATTGGAAAGATCAAGAGATAAACAAGATTGCTCCAAGCCTTTGGCAAGACTATTATAATGTAATTGCACAATGTGATGCCTTGCTTGAACGCATGGATAACGTGCAGACAAGCTCTGCTGAAGAGCAGAACGAAAAACAAGCGATTGCTGCTGAAGCCAAAACATTGAAGGCCTTATGCTATTTCCAATTGCTTAAAACATTTGCACCTGCCTATGACTTAAATCCTGATGCGGCAGGAGTTATCTTGAAAAATAGGTTTGGAATAGAGGACAAACAACGTTCTTCGATTCGTGATTGCGTGGCAACAATACGTGCTTTGCTTGATGATGCCGTGCAAGTTGATAACACTTCGAAGCGTAATGGCTGGCTTTCACAAATGGCGGTACAGTATCTTCAAGCTGATTTGGCGCTCTATTCGGGTGATTATGAGACAGCCATAAAGTCGGGAAATGCCGTGATTGCAAAAAGCAATGACGCCTATTTCATGGCCGAAGGCATGAGTAATTTATGGGAAAAAGATAGTTATGCAGGTCGTATTTTCGCGTTCAATACAAACTCAACTTACTATGCCGGCATCCAATATGATGCCAAAGAAGGCGACTATTTCTGTGTCAATCCAAAACTTAGTTTCACCATTTCAGATCTTCGAAAAGCCTCGTTCACCTATCCCTTTGTGATGAATGGCACGAGCAGGACACTGCTTGGGAAATATAACCGAAGCAATAAACTCAATCAGGCTACTGCCTATATTAACACCATGCGTTATGCCGGAGCCTATTATATCGTAGCCGAAGCCTATTGTCGAAAGGGAGAAACCGAGTCAGCACGTATGCTCATCAATCATTATTGGAGCTGTATTGGTACATCGAAAGCACCTGCCGGCACTACTAATCAGGCGCTTTTGGAACTTATTCTCACAGATAAGCAGCGTGAATTTGCAGGCGAAGGAGTTAATTTCTTTGACCTCAAGCGTACGCATCTCGCAGCTTTAACGAGATATTCTCAATGGGGAGCAAGCGCAAGCAGTACAATAGCGACCACTGATTACCGATGGAATTTCCCTATTCCAGTGTCTGAATATCGCTTCAACAAGGTGGAACAAAATGCTGGTTGGCCATCCAATTAAACTTAACGATAAACAAATGAAACATTTATTCAATAGCATTCTTGTAGTCGTAGTGCTTGTTTTAGCAGGCTGTCAGGCACAAGATGCACCTCGAGAAACCATAACGAATGGAGTGGAACTCACCATTCCCGGAAATGCAATCCTGTCAGAAGACGATACAAGTAGTGTGTTTGTGCATGCCATGATAGCTTTTGCGCCTTCCGAACGAATATCAGTAAAGTTGGCTTTTACAGGCAATGAAGATGCTGTGTTGCAGATGGAAAGCGATGAAATCGTGTTTGAACCCGGTCAGAAAGAGGTTGTCTTTCGCGTGAAATCCAATGGAAAACATTCGCTTTCTATCAGTAAGACGATCACTTTGCAAGTGGCATCTGCATCTCATCCGCAGATAAAAGGCTTTGGTAAAGGCGTTCAAATCACGGTAAATCCCGATGCAGACATTCCTATTCTAACAGAAACACAGTTGCAATTGATTGCTGATGTGAAGACAAAATACGGCATAGATCTTGCTCGCTTGTTGGGAAAGCTACCTGTAGAGACGACTGTTGTCTTCAACAAAGACGACAAAGAGAACTTCTTCCAAGGTCAATCACAACGCGTTTACAAAGGATATAGCGTGATAACCCTTGGAGATGATGCCACTGTTGACCACCCAACGCTCAAGATGTTGACCAATCCTATGGGGCTGACTACGTTCCTCTATGATGTCTTGAAGCGTAAAACAGTGAACGATAACGAGTTTTTCATGCGGACCCCCTATGGAAAAGCGGCCGTGAAAGCCATTAATTATCAAGAAAGTAAAGAGACATTCTCGGTTGCTTTGAGTAATATCGGTATTAATCCTGCCAGCAACAGCATTACGTTTACAGGAGAAAAAGAAAACGCTTACGGTGATATGATTATGGGAATTCCTTTCACCTACGACTACTCTGCCTGGAATCGCCTGCTCAAAGAAAAGGAAAAAGGTACTGTTGTGGAAATAGAAGAAGATGGAAAGTTAGTGGGTTACACCATCAATGACGACTTCTTAACCATGGGAGGCTCTTTAGATCCCAACCGATTCTTAGGCGTTAGCAACATCAGTAGCGATACTTTTGGGAACAATCCAAGTGATTGGGTAGCCCCTTCTGCATTGCTTGACCTCGCGAAAGGAACGCTCTCGTTCACTTTTCCATGGGATTATGCCGACGGAAATGGCTATGAACAGGTGCATGTGGTTTATACATTGCACCGCTAAACAGCAAGTATTATATGGAGAAAAAACTTATCAGAAATACTCTTTTCTGGGCGATTGTGCTCGGACTTCTATTTGTAGGTAGGGCTTTTGCTCTGCCTTGCTTGCGTGTTAATAAATATATTACTCTGCCTAAAGGCACTGTTGAGGGACGATTGGATAACGGACTGCGTTATATTATCCTACCCAACGAATTGCCGAGACATAATATCGAGGTGAGAATGGTCATGAATGTAGGCTCGTTGCAAGAAGAAAACGACCAGCGAGGTGGGGCACATTTCCTCGAACATAGTGCCTTTATCGGAACTAAACACTTTCCACAACGCACGCTTATTGACTATTTTGAACGGCAAGGAATGAAGTTTGGACGCGACATCAACGCCTTTACGGGCTTTGATCGCACCATTTATTGGCTTTCACTGCCACACCATTCAGAAAACGACGGTGTGCTTGATACTACTTTTTTAGTCCTCTGTGACTGGCTCTGCGACCTTAGTTTTGATGATGAACGCGTGAAGAAAGAGTGCGGAGTCATTGTAGAAGAGTTGCGCGGTTATCAGCAAAATGACGATTTCTACAGTCTGAAAATGGGACAAAATCGCTATGCAGACCGCATACCCTTAGGCACAGAACGCGATATTAACAGCATAGACAGCGACCGACTGAAGGCTTTCTATAAGCGTTGGTACACGCCTTCACATGCCACAGTGCTTGTGATTGGACAGGTAAATGTGGCAAAAATCGTTGAAAAAATGCGCAAAACGGTGGGTACTATCCCAGCAAAAGCGGATAAAAAGCCTTTCAAAAAGCTACCGATGACCTATGCAAAAGGAGCCGCTTGGATGCAGTTGTCCGACAGCATGCAACGCGAAAACAAAATAGAACTCATCATTCCACATCCCACAATCGTTGAAAAAACATTGCAGGATGCTGTCAACAAGCAACGCATGCGCATGTTGGTGCAATGTCTTTCAGAGCGGTTTGCAGCTGATAGTATAAGGTGTAATGTGTCAAACGATTGGTATCTGGCTGACAAAGACCATTTTGTGCTGGCGTTTCGCGGTGCTTCTTCGGCTCTATTAGCGCAGCAGTTGGCTGCAGCTTCCTATGAATGTCGACGGCTGTTGCAGCGTGGAGTGGGGCAAGATGAACTGCAACAACTCATTCATACGCGTCTTGTGCATTTGTTACCTGATACCACACAGCAGCTTTCCTCTGACTTATGCGATGATTTTATCGATTATATCACGGCAGGAGACCGCCCACTTTGGCATCCCGATGATGTGGAGTGGGTGCGCAGTCAGGTGAAAATGACAACGAGTTTGCAGTTGCAGGAATATCTGAAAAGCATTCTTGAAGCCATGAAACGCAGTCGGTTGTATGCCTATACCTATATTGCAGACAATGCAAATGCACCTCTTCTCAATGTAAAACAGGCTGACTTGGCTTGGAAACAAGGCTGGAAATGCCCCCTTGAATCTTATGTTTATCGACAGAAAGCACAGCCGAAAGAAGAGACTATTAAACTGCCTTCATGCTTGAAACAAACGCCAACATTCACAAATGCAAGCATTGAAAATCGGAAGAAATGGCCCGAACTTGGGGTTGAGGAAATACAGTTGACAAACGGCATCAAGCTGCTTGTACGCCCAACTTTAGACGAAGACTCTACAATTTACTTAGCTGCAGTGGGACGAGGTGGCACGGCCGACCTCTCACCTCAAATGCAATTGAAGGTACACGATGCTGTAAGTTATGTCGATATGGGCGGGTTAGCCAAGGTGTCGTGCGACACATTGCTGACCGTGATGACACAACAACAGTTGTCGATGACGGTCGGTGAGGATGCCTATTGGCATCAGTTGCTGGCCTCTGCGCCTGCAAAAAGCGCTACAGAATTGTTTAATTTGGCTTATGAAAAGTTGTGTTTTCCAGGTGTTAACCGCGGAGATTTCGCTGAAACAGTGGCTTCTGAACTGGAATGTGTAGGTAAGGAAACACTTTTAGATAGGCTTTTGGCACACAATCCCGACCGCTTAATGACCAACACTATCGACTCATTGGTGGGCAATGTGGCAGCAGGAAGTGAGCAATTAATCACAAAAGAGGCGCTGCAGGCATTGAATATTGACACGCTTACCAACTATTACAAACGCCTGTTTGCCAATCCTTCAGGACTCACAATCATCTTAACGGGCAACTTCAATGCTGCACATGTGGTGCCCAAAGCCATTGCAACGTTTGCCCAAATGCAGGTACCGCAGTCGCCATTACCATTGAACAACTCACCGTTTGCAGCTAAGAAACAGAAGTTTTTCAAAGGCTTCGAGGGCGGGAATGATCATCAAACGGTGGCCAACTACATCTTTGCAGGCAACTATACGCCGTCGCTTCAAGCCACGTTGAGCATGAAACTGATACGCGATGTGTTACAAGACCGTGTGCTGAAAGTACTGCGCGAGGGCGAGAACATTGCCTATTCACCTTATGTAGACCTCTATTATAATGGTGTTCCACAGCAGAAATATCATTTCGTCATTAACCTTTCGCTGAAAGATGAGAACCGCCAGAGAGCTGAAATCCTCTTGCAAAGCTTTCTTAAAGACTTGAAAGAAAAACCTGTCAGCACGGCAGAACTCGACAAGTTGAAGCGTTCTTTTCTCGTGACGAAAGACAAAGTGCTGACCGACAAGGCTCCTTCTGAATGGAAAACGGCATTGATGTCGCTGGTGAAGAATGGCGAGTCGTTGCACGATTTCAATGACTATGCCGCCTGTCTGAATGGCATAACGCCTGCAATGGTGCAGAGAATGATAAGTAAAATGTTGGATTGGAACCACCGAATGGTTGTATTTAAATCGCAGAAATAATGAGAATAATCAAGAATTTACGTTTGTTTTGCTGTGTCATCATCTTGTTCATGGCAGCTAATATGAGGGCCGAGAAGCAGCCCGAAGCCTATCGTTTATACGACAACAACGGCAAAGCAATGACTTATGAGCAGTTGGTGAAAGCGCTTTCCAGGGTAGATGTGGTCTTTATTGGTGAGATCCATAACTGCGTTATCACGCATTGGCTGGAGCTAAAGCTGTTGGAAAGCCTCTACAAAGTGCATGGAAAGCAGTTGAAAATGGGCTTAGAGATGTTTGAAAGCGATAACCAACTCATCTTGGATGAGTATCTTCAACGTCAGATTACAGGCGAACGCTTTGAAGATGAAGCCCGACTTTGGCCGAATTACAGCACGGATTATGCCCCATTGATAGACTTTGCACGTGAGCACCACATGCCTGTTGTGGCGACAAATGTGCCACGTCGTTATGCCACTGCCGTGAAAGAGCATGGCCTTACCTATCTTGATTCGCTTTCGCTAGAGGCAAAATCCTATATGGCTCCATTGCCTATCCGTTTTCAGCAGAATGAAAACGTGGCACAAGGTTTTGCACTTATGGAGCTGATGGGCAAGAACAAGAAGGCCAATGCGCAGCAGATTGCCGAGGCGCAGGCTATCAAGGATGCTACAATGGCTTGGCGGATAGCACAGCATCTGCAGGGAAAGTTCATTCATTTCAATGGTAACTTTCACACCGATAGCCGTGATGGAATCATTCCTTACCTGTTACAATATAAGCCAGGCATTACTTATGCAGTGGTAAGGGCAGTGCGTCAAGAGGATATTTCGCATTTGGAAGACGACTACAAAGGCATTGCCGATTATTATATCTGTGTGCCCGAAGACATGATTACGTCATACTAAGTGAGATCATATACCTCATGCAGCCCTATTTTATCTCATCAAATGAAATGAATATAAAAATCTGGCTATAAGAAAACGAGACCTAAAAAAGGTCTCGTTTTCTTATAGTATTATTTCAATATCTGCCGTAATGGGATCATTACAAAATCGCGTTCATGCATAAAAGGATGAGGAATTTGCAGGTCAGGCTCATCAATTTGCAGGCTATCATAGAGCAGAATATCAATGTCTATGATACGATCGGCATACTGTTCACCTACAGATTTCTCCGTTCTCCCCATTTTCCGCTCTATCGCCTGTGTTACCTCAAGCAACTGTTGAGGCAATAAAGGCGTCTCTATGCACACACACATATTGATAAAAAGATTTGGAGAATCAAATCCCCAAGGTTCAGTTTCGAGCAAATCAGACTGTCTAAGCACCGTACCGACATTTGCCTCAAGATATCGGACAGCATCGCGCATGTTACGCTTTCGGTTTCCGATATTCGATCCTAAACTCAAATAAACCGTATGCAAAGCCACTTTCAGCCCTTTATCAATCATCAACGATCAACAAGGCATCACCGTAACAGCCAAACATATAGCCGTTTTCAGCTGCCAAATTATAACATTCCATCACTGCCTCATAGCCACCAAAGGCCGCTGTTGTCATCAGAAGCGTAGAATAAGGATGATAGAAATTAGCCACCATTGAGTCTGCCAAGTCGAAATCATAAGGCGGGAAGATAAACTTGTTGGTCCAACCGTCATATTCTTTCAGCATGCCATCAGTGCCGACGGCAGTCTCTGTAGCCTTCACAACGCTTACACCAACTGCTAAAACATGATGCCTTTCGCGCTTCGTCTGGTTCACACGCTGACATGCTTCAGCCGAAACAATCATCTGTTCTGAGTCCATTTTATGCTTCGTGAGGTCTTCCACTTCAATTGAATTGAAGTTTCCCAATCCACAATGTAGTGTGATATAAGCATCATGAATGCCACGGATTTCCATGCGTTTCATCAGTTCACGACTGAAATGTAAGCCTGTTGCAGGAGCCGTCACAGCACCTTCATTCTTTGCAAACACCGTCTGGAAGTCTTCCAGATCTTCAGGAGTTGCATGCGGTTCTTCGCGATTGTCAATGATATAACGGGGCAGGGGAGCCTCTCCCAAAGCGAAGAGTTCGCGCTTGAATTCCTCGTGATCACAATCATAGAGAAAGCGAAGTGTACGGCCACGACTGGTGGTATTGTCGATAACTTCAGCCACCATCGTACCTGTTTCATCAAAGAACAGCTTGTTACCAATGCGTATTTTACGCGCAGGTTCAACGAGAACGTCCCACAAACGCATCTCCGGGTTCAGTTCTCTAAGCAGAAACACTTCGATTTTTGCATCCGTTTTCTCTTTCGTTCCATAGAGACGTGCCGGGAAAACCTTTGTATCATTGAAAATAAAAGTATCACCTTCGCCGAAATAATCAAGGATATTGCGGAAGTCGAGATACTCTCCTTCAATGGGATTACCTTTAGAATCCTTCTTGAACATCTCTATCTGTCCAGACCGTTTGTGCAAAACCATCAGTCGACATTCGTCACGACGCGTTACCTGGAAACTGTCCTTAGTTCCATCTTCATTTTCAAACACTCGGGTGAAACTATGAGGATAGAGTGCAACTTGCTCCTCAGCCAGATTAAATTTGAACTGTGATAACTTCATATATTATTTTACTAATGTTTTAACTTTATTCTATCCATTCTCTGATATGCTCGTAATCGAGACATTTTCCAATCGTGAATTCTCCCACACGGGTACGTCGGAGTGCGGTCAGATAGGCTCCGCTGTCAAGTGCTCGACCTAAATCACGAGCCAAAGCACGGATATATGTACCCTTGCCACACACCACACGAATGCTCAACAACATCTTTCCTGCATCGAAATCAGTCACTTCAATTTCGTCGATATGTATCTGCTTGGGACTCAATTTCACCTCTTCGCCGGCACGACGCAATTCATAAGCGCGGTCACCATTCACCTTTACAGCACTGAAAGTAGGGGGAACCTGCGCTATATCTCCAATGAACTGCTGCAACTTTTCATCTATCAAAGCCCGCGTAATATGTGCTGTAGGAAAGGTTGCATTGACTTCATGCTCCATATCATAGCTTGCTGTAGTGGCTCCCAACTGCAGTGTTGCCGTGTATTCCTTCGTCTGTCCCTGGAATTCTTCAATGCGTTTGGTGGCTTTTCCCGTACAGAGAATGAGCACCCCCGTAGCCAAAGGGTCGAGCGTTCCGGCATGACCAATCTTCACTTTATAGCCCAATGTGCGTGAAAGCACATAGCGCACGTGAGCCAATGCGCCGAAACTTGAAATGCGATAAGGCTTGTCTATCGCAAAAATCTCTCCTGCCTTGAAATCCATTTAGTCAACCATTACGAGTGAATGGCCCGTGGCCAAAAGTAGCAAAATCACTGTACCGATGATGATACGATACCATCCAAAGGCCTTGAAACCATATCTCGTGAGGAAGCTTACAAACCATTTCATGGCGAAGATTGCTACGATAAAGGCTACCACACAGCCTAAGACGAGCATCTCTATATTATGCGTTGTGGCCCAATCTGTACCTTCTTTGAACATATCCAACAGGTCAAGCAACGTGGCACCCGCCATAGTAGGCACTGCAAGAAAGAATGAAAACTCGGCTGCCCGCCGACGAGTCAGCTTCTGTTGCATACCACCTACAATCGTCGACATACTGCGACTCATGCCCGGAATGACCGAAAGACACTGGAAACAACCTATCTTCAATGCGCGTTTCCAATCCACCTTATTATCTTCAGTGCCCTTATTGAAGAGGCGATCACAGAACAACATGAACACACCTCCCAGCACTAAGGTTACCGCAACAACTTCAACACTGTCGAGCAATCTATCAAGCAGACCACTCTTCTTGGCCAACAAACCTACGATAACCGCAGGTATGACGCCTACTATCAGCAGTCCATAGAACTTCATCTTACTGAAGAACTCTTCTTTGGTGCGCATCTGGAAGAAACGTTTCCAATAAAGGCACACCACCGAAAGAATGGCTCCAAACTGAATAATGAATGTAAACGCATGAACAAAAGGGTCACCCTGTGGCACACCGAGCAGGTTCTGCGTGATAATCATGTGTCCTGTTGACGACACAGGAAGGAACTCTGTCAGTCCTTCAACAATCGCAATGATGAGCGTTTGAATGAAATCCATTAGTCTTCCTCGGTGTTGATGTCTTTTGGTTTACGGATGATTGCGTAGATAATCGACACAAAACCGACGAAACAAACTACCGGAGCAACCTTTATTCTCATCGTACTGAACACCTCCGGATTAAAGGCTTGCTCTGTAGAACCACTGCCACTCATGAGGATAAAGCCCAAAATAACAACTGCCATTCCTATGGCCAACAGGATGAAGTTGACCTTATCGAATGCTAAATTCTTTTTGTCCATAAATTGTTTTCTGTTATATGTTTTCCTGCTTTGAGCCTTGCCACATGCACAAATGACCCATCACAAGCATTGAAATCAAATTTTATACAGTTCGCCGGCTTTCATCTTCAGGAACTTGTTGACTGAAAGACTCGCACAGATTGCCGTGATGATGATGCCAAAAAGGAACACAGCCAAGGCCGTTATCGCCATCACTTCGGGGGTAACCACCGTCAAGATTTCGGGTTCATACGTGTAGAGTGCATAGACAAAACAGCCCAATACGATCACTGCCAACAAAGCTGCAACGATGCCGACCGCCACTGACCGCCACACAAACGGACGGCGAATGAACCCCCACGAGGCACCGACCAACTTCATCGTATGAATGGAGAAACGACGTGCATAGATACTCAAGCGCACGGTGTTGCTGATGAGTGAGAACGACACAAACGTCAGCAAGCCCGCCAATATCAACAGAACAAAACTGATTTTCTGCAAAAACGTGTTGACACTTTCCATCAAACCTTTCTGATAGGTGATATTACCCACCTTAGGATAACGCTTCAATTCCTTGGTAATCCATTTCAAAGAATCGTTGTTGGCATAGTCACCTTTGAGCTTAATCTCTATGGAAGCCTGAAACGGATTGATGCCGATAAACTCCGAAGGATCTGTTCCCAAAGCCTGTGTCTGCTCCTTCAAAGCCTGCTCCTTACTGATGAAATCCACTTTATTAATATAAGGATACTGATGCAAACGACTGCAAAGTTGCTGTGCTTCGGGATTGGTCATATCGTCCTGAAGCATCATCGTTACAACAAGATTCTCCTTTACATAGGTTGACATATTCCTGGCTGTAAGCACAGAAAAGACGACAATTCCCAACAAAATCAACACCATAGCCGTGCTGATACACAAAGTAACAACCTGCAATCCGTGACGATTGCGAGCAGCTTTACGTTTCTTTCTCATTCCACAACAGCGTATAATACACCAAATATCCTGCAAAGATAATGCTTAATTCGCCGTCATACAATAGTTTAACCTCCATTAACTATTAAATCATTCTAATTTAGTAGCAACACCTGTAATCCTGATATATTTCGCTATCTTTGTCACAAATATGAGCACAATCATTTATCCCTCTCCCATTTTCGGCCCTGTTCACAGTCGCAGATTGGGGATTTCATTAGGCATCAACCTTATGCCGGCCGACGGTAAGGTGTGTACTTTCGACTGCATCTATTGCGAATGCGGCTTCAACAAGCAGCATGTGCCTACTCAAAAGCGACCTACACGCGAGGAAGTGGCCACGCAGTTAGAGGCCAAACTGCGCGAAATGCACGCACATGAGGAGTTTCCCGACGTACTGACTTTTGCGGGGAACGGCGAACCTACTGGTCATCCTGATTTCAAGGCAATCATCGAAGACACCATCAAACTGCGCAACCAATACTGTCCCAAGGCCAAAATCAGCGTGCTCAGCAACAGCACTTTCATTTTTAACGACAGTGTCCGTGAGGCGTTGATGAAGGTAGACAACAACATACTGAAAGTGGACACGGTCGACATGGACTATATCCGGACGGTGGATCGTCCCTTGCAATCCTCGTATGATATCCACAAAATCATTGAAGGCTTGAAGCTTTTCAAGGGGCATGTCATTATTCAATCCATGTTTATGAAAGGCAAAACCGAAGATGGAATCGATGTAGACAACACGCAGGAGCAGTTTGTCGACCCATGGTTGCAGGCTGTCAAGAGCATCAGACCGCAAGAAGTGATGATTTATACCATTGACCGTGAGACCCCGGATCATGCGCTCTTGAAGGCTACCCACGAGGAACTTGATGCCATTCGTGACCGTGTTATCGCGGAAGGAATACCTTGCACGGCATCCTATTAAGGAGAAAGAGGGAAGCCTCCCCTGGCTCATTAATTGTCAATATAATTCAAAACCGATTTGCATTTGCCTCAAAAATTCATTATCTTTGCATCAGCGGAGGGTCTGTTACGGCTCTCCTTTTTTCGTGTCTTGATTTTCATGAAAGCCCGATAAACACGGAGACAGCTCACAACAAGCCTCATTCTGACTTCTCATTTGCGTCAAATCGAGATGCAATCTGCGTCAAAATACAAGGTGATTTGAGGCAGATGACACGACAATCAGACCGAGATTGCAAGCTGAAAACACGTCATTTCTGAAGTTAAGGAAAAACAGAACAATCTGCATTTCCACAGAACAATCTTTTTTGTTACAGTTTTTTACTATTTTCATTCGTGTTTTATCACGTTGCAGTTTCGGTTGAGAGAGCTAACCGAAAAGAGGAGGTTACCTCTCGGAAACCTCCTCTGCACGTAGTGTAAAATGTATAGGTATGCCTACATTTTACCTATGATGCCCAATTCAGTAGCATTGAGGAACTCCACAATACTACGGATTTCAGCACTGTCAGGCACCTGATCTTTAATCTGATGCACGGCATCAAAGAGACTCGTCTGACCGTGGAACACGAGTCGATAGGCGTTTGCAACATGCTTCTGAACCTTTTCATCAATGCCGTTACTGCCCATCATTACGTTGTTAGGCCCGGTATATGAGGCTGGTTTTCCACCAACAATGGTATACGGTGGCACGTCTTTTGAGAATGTCGTTCCAGCCTGAATCATGGCCAAACTGCCGACACGTGTCTTTGCATTCTCTATGACACTGGAGCTGAAAATGACATTATCGCCGATGCAACAATCGCCTGCAATCTTCGTGCCATAACCGAAAACGCAGTGGTTTCCCACGACAGTATCATGTGAAATATGAACGCCTTCCATGAGAAAGTTGCCGTTGCCGATGACGGTTTTGCAGCCTTCATGCGTGGCACGGTTAATGACTACGTTCTCACGAATGATGTTATTGTCGCCGATGATAAGCTCACTTTGTTCGCCGCAGAAATTGAAATCCTGTGGCAATGCGCCCAAGACTGCACACTGATGCACCTTGTTGTTGCTGCCCATCTTCGTGCCGTTGAGGATACTCGTGAATGGAAAAAGCACACAGTTGTCGCCGATCACTACGTCGTCTTCAATATACACGAACGGAAATATCTTGCAGTTGTCGCCGATTTTAGCTTTCGGTGACACCTCTGCTCTTGGACTTATATCACTTGACATAGTTGTAAATGTTGAATGAGTAATGTTTAATGTGAAGTTATTTTAATGTGGAATGAGGAGTGAGAAATGTGGAATTGTGTTTTAATGTGAAGTGAGGAGTGTTGGATGTGGAATTGTTTTAATGTGGAATGTAGCATGACATATCATTTCACATTCCTCATTCAACACTCCTTATCAGCATCATTCCACATACCACATTCCTCATTTCACATTACCTACTCCCTCCTCCTAATGCACTATAGAGATTGACTACGGCCTGCATCTTGCTGAAATCATCGGCCACTTTGGAGAGTTCTGCATTGAGAAGACTGCTCTGTGCGGTGATCACTTCAAGATAGGTGCTGCCTGCACTTGCCATTAATTCCTTTGTGTCGTCAACGTTCTTCTTGAGCACTTCAATCTGCTTGGCCTCAACTTTCGACTTCTCTTCGGCGCTGTTATATTGCACCAGAGCGTTGCTGACCTCGCTTCCTGCAGTGAGAACAGCGTTCTGCCAGGTGTTGAAAGCCTGCTCGTATTGAGCTTTCGCCACTTTAAGTCCGGCCACAAGTTTACCATTCTGGAAGATAGGTTGCGTCAAGGAACCGACTGCAGTGAGTAACCACTTGCCGGGATTAACTATCCCCATGCCCCCACTATTAGTGAAAGCACCACTCGCATTGATGTTAAGCACGGGATAGAAACGGCTGCGTGCGGTCTCCACATTATAGAAACACTGCGCCAATGCCATTTCAGCGGCGTGGACATCAGCACGATTTTGCAGTAAATGCAGCCCCACTCCGGTAGAGAAATTAACTGGCAGCATCTGGTCTTCAAGCTTGCCTCGGCTGATACTTTGTGCCTGCTGACCGATTAAAAGCGAAAGAGCGTTCTCGGTTTCACGTATCTGTCGCTTGATATCTACCTTTTGGGTGAGCACTGAATAGTAGTTGGCTTCGGCTCTTTGAACGGCAGTAGAGCGCACACCTACTATGGCATCTTTCTGCAAGACCATGATATCCCAGGTGTCTTTCGTCAGCTTTTCCATGTCTGTTACCAATTCCATTTGCTTGTCAAGCATAAGGAGTGTGTAGTACATATTGGCGATGTTGGCAATCAACTTGGTCTGAACAGAGACCTGATAATCCTTGCTTTGTAGCAAAGCTACCTGTGCAGCACGCTTCGAAGAGAGCAGAGTTCCAAAGAGATCTACGTTCCAACTGGCTGTAACCGGCAAGCTGTAAACCTTGTTTGCCTTGTTTCCATCCCATGAAGAGATAGTGCCTTGTGGCGTAAAAGCAAACGAAGGAAGAAATGAAAGCTTAGCCGCCTTGAGCTGAGCCTCGGCCATTTGCACGTTCAATGCAGCATTGAGAAGGTTTGGGTTGTGGCCCAATCCCTGCTCAATAAGCCTCTGCAGCTGTGTATCGGTAAACACACTGCGCCATGGGATGTTGGCAAATGTAGCCGTATCTGTTGCGACAAGCGTGTCTTTGTCGGAGACAACATCGCGGAACACACCGCTCGTGTTGACCTCCGGACGTTCATATTTGCCATAAAGACTCTTACATCCCGTCAGCATGACGGCTGCAATTGCCATGAGAAATATCGTCTTATTTATATTCTTCATCATCTTAATTCTTATTGTTGTTAAGGGTTACGACACCATTCTTGTGGGCATATTGCTCAAGTTCGGAGGTCACCTCCTCGTTCAGTTCCTCTTCAAACTTCAACGGAGAAATCTTCTCTTGCAACCATTGGAAAGCCACAAAGAGAGCCGGAACAATGAAAAGCTGACACAAAGTACCAATCAACATACCGCCCACGGCAGCCGCACCAAGGGTCTGGTTGCCGTTCTTGCCAACACCACTTGCAAACATCAACGGCAGAAGACCTATGACCATAGCGAGTGAAGTCATCAGAATTGGACGCAGACGAGCAGCTGCACCGAGGATAGCACTATACTTGATAGCCATACCAGTGTGTCGTCTTTCGAGCGCAAACTGTACAATCAAGATGGCATTCTTAGCCAACAGACCGATCAACATGATGAGCGAAATCTGCATATAGATGTCATTCGAGTGTCCGAAGAGCATCGTAAAGAGGAATGCTCCGGCCAATCCGAACGGAATGGAAAGGATTACCGACAACGGAAGAACATAGCTCTCGTACTGTGCACTGAGGATTAAATAGACGAAGATCACACAGAGAACGAGCACAATAGCCGTTGCATTGCTGCTCTCCGCCTCTGATCTTGTCAGTCCGGAATACTCATATCCGTAGCCCTGAGGCATCGTATTCTTCGACACTTCGGCTATAGCTTGCATGGCTTGACCTGAAGAATAGCCCGTGTTTGGCGTCACACTGACGTTTATTGCGGTATACAAATTGAAGCGGGCAATATTGGATGGGCCGTAAACACGCTTCAAAGTACAGAACTCCGAGACTGGAGACATCTGACCACTTGCCGTGCGAACGTAGATATTCGACAACTGTTCAGGACGTAAACGGTCGTTTGGTGCAGCCTGAATCATCACACGATAGAGCTTACCATAAGCGTTGAAATTGGATGCATACATACCCCCGAGGTAGCCTTGCAGCGTAGAAAGCACCACAGTTGGAGAGATACCGGCCTGCTTTGTCTTGGCAACATCGACGTCAACCATGTACTGTGGATAGTTAGGATTATATGTTGTCATGGCCTGCTTCACCTCTGGTCGCTTGTTCAACTCCTTGAGGAAGTCCTGCGCAACGTTGAAGAACTTGTTCAAATCTCCACCGGTTTTGTCCTGAAGTGTCATCGTAATACCATTCTGAATAGAGAAACCCGGCACCATTGGAGGGCCGAATGCCAAGATCTGGGCATCCTTGATAGAAGCCGTCTGCTTATAGATCATGCCTAAAACAGAGTTCGATTCCAACGGATTTACAAGCAAAGCCATCGGGTCTCCCTGCGAGATTGCATTCTTGATGCGTGTGAAGAAGCCGCCTGAACGCTCTTCGAAAGGCTTCAACTTGATGATGAACGTAGCCTGATCCGAACCTTGTCCGGCAATGAAGTTATAGCCGGCAATGCCTTCGCGACGCTGAATGGCAGGATTACTTGCCAGCATCTTGTCTACTTCCTCAACGATTTCGTGAGTCCGTTCCTGGCTCGTTCCCGGATTAGCTGATATCATCACGAACAGCGTTCCGGTATCTTCATCAGGCACAAGTCCCGTCTTTGTGAACTTCATTGTAATCACCAAAGCTGCTATTCCAACAGCAACGGCAATGCCAGCCCACACCTTATGGTTGATAATACGGGTGACACCTTTCTTATATTTATTAGTAGTCTTATCGAAGATACGGTTGAAATTACTGTGGAAACGACTCACAAAGTTCTTGTTTGTCTCGTCTTTTTCCTCGTCATGTGGCTTCAACAGTATCGCACAGAGAGCCGGAGAAAGTGTCAAAGCGTTAAGAGCGGAGATGACAATTGACAGTGCCATCGTCACACCGAACTCTCTATAGAACGTTCCCGAGGTGCCTCCGAGGAAGGAAACAGGCACGAACACTGCCGCCATTACAAGCGTAATGGAGATGATAGCGCCTGAAATTTCGTTCATTGCATCAATAGATGCCGTCAAAGCACTCTTGTAACCTTGGTCTAACTTGGCATGAACGGCCTCAACAACTACTATGGCATCATCCACAACAATGGCGATGGCAAGCAGCAAAGCGGACAGAACAAGCAGGTTGATTGAGAACCCAAAGACCCAAAGGAAGAAGAAAGTACCTATCAATGCCACAGGAACGGCAATCAAAGGAATAAGCGTTGAGCGTATATCCTGCAGGAAAATATAGACCACAAAGAATACCAATGCCAACGTAATGAACAGCGTTATAACTACTTCTTCAATGGAAGCGAAGAGGAATTCTGTAGTATCCTGCTCTATCGTATATTCCATTCCGGGAGGGAAACTCTTGCTGGCTTCTTTCAAAGCAGCCTTTACAGCCTTGGCAATATCCGTGGCATTAGACCCTGCAATCTGGTTAACCATACCCATAACTGCAGGCTGTCCGTTGTTGATGAGCCTCACATTATACATCAATGCGCCTAATTCTACCTTGGCAACATCCTTCAATCGCAGGGTCTCTCCCGTCATTGAGCTTTTCAACATGATGTTTTCAAACTCCGGAACCGACTTCAGACGACCTTTATATCTCAGTGCATATTCATAGGCAACAGACCCACTTTCGCCCAAAGAACCAGGCGCTGCTTCGATGTTCTGCTCTGCCAATACACCGGTTATATCAGAAGGAACCAAGCCATACTGCTTCATCTTGTCGGGTTGAAGCCATATTCTCATGGAATAAGTCTCCGTTCCCGGCGTCTGCACATCACCTACACCTTTGATACGTTTCAACTGTGGAACGATGTTGATGTTATTGTAGTTTGTCAGGAACTGACCGTCATAACGACCGTCTTCTGTGGTCAATGAATACATGATTACATTGGAAGACTGACGCTTAGAGACTGTCACACCGGCACGAGTAACCTCAGCCGGCAGCAAAGCCTGAGCCTGCTGGACACGGTTCTGCACGTTGACGGCTGCCATATCTGCATTCGATCCCTGCTTGAAATATACCGTTATCATCGCCATTCCCGAGTTAGTTGCGGTCGAAGACATATAAGTCATGTTCTCTACACCATTGATACTCTCTTCCAAAGGCGTAATAACGGAGTTCAAAACTGTCTGTGCATCGGCTCCCGTATACGAGGTCATGACCGATATTGTAGGCGGTGCGATGTCTGGATACTGCTCAATCGGCAGTGAAACCAGACCGATTGCACCCAGCAAGACGAAGAAGATTGAAATCACCGTCGACAGTACCGGGCGCTTAATAAAGTTTGTAAATGTCATACGTTCTTATTTCATTTCACCATAAGTGCGCTTTCTTGCCATGATAAAGTTCAAGGAAACTTGACCTTACTCATTTGGTTTATCGAAAACATTCTTATCTTATTTTCCTTTCATTACATCAACAAAGCCACTTGCCGAGCCTTGCTTGGCACCGAGTTTAGCGGCATCATCAATGCTCTTTTGATAGGCTGCAAGCGTCACCGGCTTGATTTTCATCTTGTCGGAAAGTTTCGTCAAGCCTTTAACAACAATGCGGTCGCCTACCGAAAGACCGCTTGTCACAATATAAGTGTTGCCGTCATTCTGTGGGTTCACCTTGATTTCAGTGTAATACACCTTATTATTTTTACCCACTTTATACACAAACAGCTTGTCTTGAACAGACACTGTAGCCTCTTGGGGAATAACAATCGCATGATTGTCTGTGCGTGGAATGATGATCTGTCCGGCTCCCCCACTCTTCAACAGGCGTTCAGGATTGGCAAAATGAGCAATGAGTGAATAGGCACCTGTAGAGGAGTTAATCACTCCACTCATCTTAACAACCTTCCCGGGATGGTTGTATAGCGAACCATCAACAAGCTGCAACTTCACCGCCGGAAGGTCTTTCAGTGCAGCAGTAACGCTTCCTGCGGTCTTCGTCAGCCCCAGAATATCATTCTCCGACATGGAGAAGAACACCTCAACCGTACTGACATCAGAAACCGTAGTCAATGGATCAACCGACGAAGCACTGACTAATGCGCCCGCTTTATAAGGCAAACTGCCAATCACACCAGCGGCAGGACTCTTCACCATACACCAGCTTAAAGTCTCCTTTGCAGAGGCCAATGCAGCCATGGCCTGCGACAAAGAAGCCTGTGCTGTGGCATAAGTGTTCTGCGCAGTAGACAGTTCATATTGCCCGATTACCTTCTTATCAAACAGCTTCTTGTTATTTTCATAAGTCAAACGAGCCGTATTCAGCTGTGCACGGGCCGTGTTGACACTGGCCTGTGCCTGGCGAACTGCAGCCTGATAAGTTTCACTATCGATTGAAAAAAGCGGCTGACCGGCTTTCACAACCTGTCCTTCATGCACATAAACTCTCGTGATGAAGCCCGACACTTTAGGGCGAACTTCAACATCTTGAATGCCTTTTATCGTTGCCGGATATGTGGACTGAAGCGATGCGCTGTTGGCACCAACCGTCTCAACAGGGAACTCGTTGTTGCCGAATTTAGGCATTGAGCCGCCACCGCCACAAGCAGTAAGCGAAGCGGTTACTGCCGCAACAAACAAAAACTTAATAATTTTCATACCTATTTTATATATTTAGAACTTATCCTATTCCTATTTTCTTTCTGCAACTGATGCCCGCTATCGGATTTCATGTTGCATCAAATCGTTATAAGAAAACCCAAAACAACAAAAGAGTTTTGGTACTGCAAAGTTACAAATTAAAATCAGAAAGTGTCATGAATTGACTTTACTTTTTAACAAAGATTACAGCAAGAAGCACATAAGCCATCCCTAAAACAAAAGCTGGAAAAGCAAAGACAGCCCTTCATATGCATGTTACATGCGTACAAAGGGCTGGCATTCAACAGACGTCCAAGCCTTTTCTTTTCGGCTGACTACGCTCAGCAAACGGATAACATAAACCTATTTTAATGTTTCTCTGCACGCAGATTCTCTTCCACATACAGCTTGATTGCAGCTGCACAATCGGCATCATTGCCCGCACGTACAGCCCCTATCATCCAGTAAGCATACTTACCCATGCGCATGTTCTTCAGTGCTTCGATGTTCGAACCATATCGAAGTTCGATGTGATAAGTGTCAGCCGGCGTGTCGGGAAGCAACATAAAGTAAGTGAATTCGTCCCGATTGCCATCATCACTCTTATAGAATTCGGCACCGAAGGCCTTGTCTTTCCCAACCAAAGAATAGGTATGCGAGAACACACGTGAGCCACTTGCATCGACTCCTGTAATCCTTCTGCCTTTGAAAGTCAATTGATCTACACCATGTTTGAAGCGACAATCAAACTGAAAAGTGCCACTGTAATCCTTATTGTCATTGGCAAAAGCTCCGAATTTCCTTACAGCTTCACTCCCAATACAGGTGCCGTTGCACTTATTTTTCATCTTAGCCACAGCCTCGGAAGCCTTTTCCTTGCCCACATACTTCGCAGCTTCAGCAAGCCAGAGCGAGTCCCATTTCGACGCATTTGCACCGTTGTCAGAGAAAAACGCAACATAAGTTCCCTCCACTTTCGCCTGCCTTTGAGTTGGCTTCTTCACCATTTTAGCCTTACCGACAGGACTTCCTGCCATTGCCATAAGACCTACCATGCACAGCAACACGACACTTAATAAAAAATTCTTTTTCATCTTTAATTGTGGTTTTAGATATGAATTAATCTGTTAAGACTTTACAAATATATGCCTTTTCTACAATCATAACAATACCTAAACCACATGAAATGCAAGCTACCTACAAATGAGTAGGAATGCAAGAAAACAGCAAGAGATTGTATTTATAATAGCCATTGCTAACCCCACACCTTTGAATCTCCTCAAAGAAATCAATCACCCAATTCTGCAATCTCAACAATGAAGCAGAATACAATGAAACAAAATAAAAGGACAAAACTACTATAATATACTCTATAAGCGCACACTTTGTGCATAAAGAAACTCGGGTGCAAAACCTACTTCGTTGTTCCAATCAATCGTAAACGGGTCTAATGTAAACGATTTGAAATAGTCCTTATCCTGCAATTTTCGGCAAATACCTTCCTGCATCAACGGAGTGAAGTCGAGCAACCGTTCCTCTCCATTGCTGAAAGTGATACGAAGCGTGTTATCACTTACATACACCGCTGCTGTAACCGTTAATATCTGAGCACTATCTTTCTGTTTCATCATCGTTTATTTTAAGGGTTCTATCTTGTTAGCTGACTCACGATTAGAAAGCCGTTCCCAGTTTTCCATTAACTCTTCCTTATGCAAATCAAGCCATTCATATACCATTTTAATAGCTCTGCGAGGTAAAGAGCCTGTGACTATTCCGTCAGTTATGGTCATTGTTGCTTTATAATCATCATACCAAATATGGAAATGTGGCGGATTATGATCTGCTATATACATATAAATTACAATTCCATAAAATCGGCTTATCTCTGGCATAACGTTTCAGTTTTATTGTTTATCACAAGGCAAATATAGGAAATTAAAGCGATATTTGCAAATGATTGAATATCTTTCTGCTTAATCTTGTTGGGAAATAAGCTAAAGACAAAATGAAAAGGAACATATAGACAGTCTTCTTTGAACAAGCATTTAAACACTGTGAAAAAACAAGTAGGAATACAAGAAGAATGCAGTAAAGAATATTTATAATTGTCGTTGTAAAACTCGCGTATTTGAAATGAAAAAGACTTTGACTCGAAATACGCGAGTTTTGAGTCTTTTTTACAACTTCTTATCTATCAAAAAGTTAGGCAATATGCAACAAAATTCAACACAAAAAAACATGATAAAAGCATGTAAAATGAATGAAATCAACGTATAAAATCAGTCACTTCAGCATGCAATATCAGTCATTCAGCAATGCTATCTGACGCTAATTACCATGCAACATGAGTCAAAATGCAACGTAAGACAACTGAAATTGAAAAGCAACTCATCAGAAAATGATGAGAAAGAACCTTTTTCTTGATTTTCAATTTCTATTTTGCAGAAATGAAACTACATGTTTTTTGGTCAACAAAGTTTACAAAACGAAGAGAAAATATGTAGCGGGATAAAATGGAACGGCAAACTAAAAGGTGCCGTTTTGTATAGGAGACAAAACCATAATAGCCAAAGATTTATTCTAATTTTGCAACAACAATGCCTGCAATAAATCTATAAAAACAAAACTGATAGACGACAAAGAATGAAGTTTTTTCAAGGATTTAACATCTCTTAGTCACATTGATGATTGTTATTCTCCTTACAATCTGTATATTTGTAACATAGAGTCAAACATCTAAAACCAAACAAATTAATGAATAAAAGAATAATAACAATGATGCTTTCGGATGAAGATTTAAAAAATAAAAACGTCAAAGAAGTGCGAAACAAAACATAGACCTCTCAACTTGAGAACACCTATTCGTTGCCTATATTCACAGAGAAACAGAGAATGAGAAACAGAGAATGCCCATATTGTCACAAAGAAATCTCCCTAAAACGCTGCTTCTTGTATATCTATCGAGGCACAAACTACCCGACAAGATGTAACCATTGTAGCCATAAAATCATGCTCGTTCGGGAACCCGTTCCCTTCATGTATTGTGTCTGTGCAGGCTTTCTTAGCATCTATATACCCACAAGTTTATTCCTTTATTTTTATCATTTCTCTTTTTGGAAAGCCGCTTTATGCAGTCTACCTTTCGCACTTATTTGCTTCATTGTCTGCGTAGTGCTCACATCTAAAAGGCTTTTCTTCAAGAGAACAGATTAACAGACAATCTGCAATATCACGCTTAGACACTTCTCTTTTCTACTCTATCAGCCCCATGCTTTTAGCCTTCTTCATCAACAATTGCATGAGGGGTTCGCGTTCATTTTCAACCTTGTTGTCGAGCACTGCGTCTTTCAAAGTCTGCTTTAATTGGCCTACTTCACGGCAAGGGCCAAGGTGGAACATCTCCATAATCTCGTTACCGTCGATGCAAGGTTGCAGGAGTCGTTTGTAATCGCGCACCTTCAAATCGGCTATTTTCTCGCGAACAATGCGGAAGTTATCTAAGAAACGCTGTTTTCGCACTTGGTTCTTACTCGTGATATCAGCCTCACAGAGCATCATTAAATCGTCAATATCATCGCCCGCATCATTCATCAAACGGCGCACAGCACTGTCGGTTACTTCTTCATCGGCAATGACAATAGGACGCATGTGCAGGTCGACCATCTTCTGAACATACTTCATCTTGCT
Source organism: Prevotella sp. HMSC077E09 (assembly GCF_001814685.1). Taxonomy (NCBI): domain Bacteria; kingdom Pseudomonadati; phylum Bacteroidota; class Bacteroidia; order Bacteroidales; family Prevotellaceae; genus Prevotella; species Prevotella sp. HMSC077E09. Next base: position 28,075 of record NZ_KV817495.1, read on the forward strand.
GTCCATAGGCAGCTTCATGCGACGGAATATGCCCGGTATCATCTTTGCACCCACGTAGTTATGGTTGTGGAAAGACCAGCCGATAACGTTGTCCCAACGCTTACAACGAGGCTTTCCTATGTCATGAAACAGTGCCGACCAGCGCAACCAGAGGGCCATTTCGCCTAACTTGCCATTGTCAGTTTGCGCTTTGCAGAGGTTATCAAGCACTTCTAAAGTATGATAGAAGTTATTCTTGTGGGCACGACCATTGCGGGTTTCAACCACATCAAGCGCCACCAACTCGGGGATAATCAGCTGAAGCAGCCCACAACGGTAAAGATCTATGAAGCCTTTGCTTGGCGTTTGGGTCAGCATTATCTTGTTAAGTTCGTCGTCAATACGCTCTCCACTGATGATTTTTATACGCTCGGCATTACGCTGCAAGGCTTCAAACGTCTCGTCTTCGATAAAGAAATTCAACTGTGTTGCAAAGCGAATACAACGCATCATGCGCAGAGGATCATCGGAAAATGTTATATCTGGGTCGAGCGGTGTACGGATAATGCCGTCTTCCATGTCGTAAACGCCATCGAAAGGATCAACAAGTTGGCCGAAATGCTCCTTGTTCAGGCATACTGCCAAGGCATTGATGGTGAAGTCACGGCGGTTCTGATCGTCTTCAAGTGTACCGTCTTCAACATGCGGTTTGCGCGAATCGTGGCTGTAACTCTCCTTTCGTGCCCCCACGAATTCAATCTCCATGCCACCATATTTCACCTGTGCTGTGCCGAAATTACGGAACACTGAGAGATGAGCACGCCTGCCCAAGCGGTTCTTCAGTTCGCTTGCAACCTGTATTCCACTGCCAACGACAACGACATCTATATCGTTTGACGGGCGTTCAAGGAACAAATCACGCACATATCCGCCCACAACATAGCACTCAAGTGCCAGTTTGTCGGCCGCTTCTGAAATCAGGTGGAAGATATCTTTATTGAGTAGACGCGCCAAATCAGCGTCAGTTAGATTTCTCATTGTTGCTTATTTTCTCTTAACTTGCTATAAATTGCGTACAAAGTTACTAAAAATTAGTGCAGAATATGCCGTTTCACATAGTTTTTTATAATTTTGCAACCATGAAGAATTATTTTTGGTTACTTGCTGTCAGTGCCTCTCTTTGCGGCTGTGCAGAGACACAAGACGAGAAAGCTGCACCGCTCATGGCGCAGATAGAGGCGCTGTATGAAGCGGGATACTACGCTCAAACGCTCGATTCTATCATGGCCTTGCGCAAGGATTACCCTGAAGCTGTAGAGTCACGAAAGGCAGCTTTGAAGATATGGCAGGACGCTTCACTGAAGATGGCACAGGCAGATATAGCGAAAACAGACTCTTCTTTGCAGGTCACTCTTCATGCACTTGAGGGCAAACGCCCTTTGTTTGAGCGCAACATGCTACATGTAAAATGCGACTCCCTCAAGGCAAGATACGAAGCCATGTGTGGTGTGGTAAAGATGATCCGCTATCGTCAGCAACATCCATAAGAACCAAAGCAGCAACCAAAAATTTGGCTGTTTCATTATAAATAAGTAACTTTGCAATTGCAAAGTTTTTGAACTTATGAAACATTCTAACACAGAGGAACAGTTTAAGAACGTCATGAAAGAATGTCGTGAGCTTTTCAACAAGAAGCTACATGACTATGGGGCATCGTGGCGTTTGCTGCGTCCTGAGTCCTTAACGGACCAACTTCTCATCAAGGCAAAGCGTATCCGATCACTTGAAATCAAGAAGAAATCACTCGTAGGCGAAGGCATTCGTCCCGAATTTATCGGGTTAATCAACTACGGAATCATTGGACTTATCCAGCTTGAACATGGGTTTGTCGATGCCGTTGATATGACCACAGAGGAAGCCTTGAGTCTTTATGACAAATATGCCAAGGCAGCTTTGGAGCTGATGTTGAAGAAAAACCACGATTACGACGAGGTTTGGAGAGCCATGCGTGTAAGTAGTTACACGGATTTTATCCTCACGAAGTTGGTACGGATAAAGGAAATTGAAGACATTAATGGCCAGACTTTGGTATCCGAAGGCATTGATGCAAACTATATGGACATCATCAACTATGCTGTATTCGGAGTCATCAAACTGACTGAAAAGGAATAAAAAGCAACACAACAGTGAGCCAACGACTACTGAAAATGACAGTAAATCTCTGCCGCATCATCGTGGCACTGACGTTCATCTTCTCGGGTTTCGTGAAGGCTATAGACCCTATTGGACTGCAATATAAGTTACAAGACTACCTCGGAGCAATTGGAATACCGGGCTTTCTACCCGATTGGATGCTGTTGATTATGGCAGTTTTGCTTGCAGCTGTTGAGTTCTGTATGGGCATTTTCCTGCTTTTTGCCATCCAACGGAGGCTCATTTCCAAGTTGATAGTAGTCTTCATGAGCATCATGACGCTGATAACCGTGTGGTTGGTCGTGGCAAATCCGGTGAAAGATTGTGGCTGTTTTGGGGATGCTTTGCATTTGACAAACACAGAAACACTCGTGAAGAACATCATCCTTCTGGGCTGTTCAATCGTCATCATGCAAAGACCTTTGGCGATGTTCCGCTTCATCTCAGAAAGCAACCAGTGGATAGTCATCAACTATACGATTGTGTTTATCTTTGTCAGCAGCGGTCTGAGCCTTTACTATCTGCCACTGTTTGACTTTCGTCCTTACCGCATCGGCACGAATATTCCACATGGAATGGAGATACCGAAAGATGCAGAACAACCACTGTTTGAAACCACTTTCATCATGGAGAAAGGCGGACAGCGTAAGGAATTCACACTTAATGACTATCCAGATTCCACCTGGAAGTTCATTGACAGCAAGACAGTGCAAGTCAAAGAAGGCTACATTCCGCCCATTCATGACTTCTCTATTGCAGACAGGAAAACAGGAAAAGACCTCACAGACAGTGTGCTTCGTCACAAAGGATATACGTTTCTGCTGATTGCTCCGTATTTAGAAAGGGCCGATGATAGCAATTTCGGCGACATTGATCAACTCTATGAGTACGCCCAGACCTATAATATTCCATTCTATTGTCTGACGGCAAGCACTGCGAAAGCCATTCAACGATGGAGAGACATCACGGGAGCAGAGTATCCATTCTGCATCACAGACGAAACTACATTGAAGACAATTGTGCGCAGTAATCCCGGTCTGTTGTTGCTTAAAGACGGCACGATTATCAACAAATGGAGCCATAATCAACTGCCCAACGGGACCAAACTGTCGCTGCCCATCACGCAATCTGCATTGGGAAAGATGCCGCAAGACAGCGTTCCTGGCAAGATATTAGAGATTATTCTGTGGTTCATATTGCCACTGACCCTACTCACTTTAGCCGACCGTCTGTGGGCATGGAGCAAGTGGGTGAGGCTGAAAGAAAAGAAAGATAAACAAAGATTATATCAACTCTTTAATAAAAAGAAAAGTAAAATGAGAAAGAAAATCGTAGCAGGTAACTGGAAAATGAACCTCAACCTGCAAGAAGGTATTGCTCTCGCAAAGGAGATCAACGAGGCAATGACAGCTGAAAAGCCTAACTGTGACGTAGTAATCTGCACCCCATTCATCCACTTGGCAAGTGTTGCCCAGGTGCTGAATGCCGACTTGGTTGGCCTTGGCGCAGAGAACTGTGCAGACAAAGAGAAGGGTGCTTTCACTGGAGAAGTGTCTGCAGAAATGGTAAAAAGCACCGGCGCACAGTATGTAATCCTCGGTCATTCAGAGCGTCGTCAGTACTATGGTGAAACTGCAGAGATCCTGAAAGAAAAGGTACAGTTGGCTTTGAAGCACGGTCTGAAGGTGATTTTCTGCTGTGGTGAGACCCTCGAAGAGCGCGAGTCAAACCGCCAGAACGCTGTTGTTAAGGCCGAACTTGACGGCAGTGTATTCAATCTTACCGCTGAAGAGTGGAAGAACATCGTATTGGCTTACGAACCCATCTGGGCCATTGGTACCGGCAAGACCGCTACTTCTGACCAGGCAGAAGAGATGCTTTGCTACATCCGTTCTATCGTAGCAGAGAAGTATGGCAAGGAAGTTGCAGAAGAAACCTCTATCCTTTACGGTGGAAGCTGCAAGGCTTCAAATGCTCCCGAGCTGTTCTCCAAACCGAATATCGACGGTGGTTTGATCGGCGGTGCTTCTTTGAAAGCTGCTGATTTCAAGGGAATCATCGATGCTTGGAAGAAGTAATGAAACGAAACTAACATTGGAAAGTCAGGGAACGAAGCCGGACTTCGGTTCCTTTCTTTCCAATATTTTAATTAATCCAATAGGAAATGAAAAAGTTCGCTTGGCTCTTAGGTGTCATGATTTGCATGGTTATTCCAACTCATGCACAGACTTTCCTTGACCATCTGAAAAAGAACGAACCCGGAAAAGGCACTGTAACTGTCACGCAAAGCAAGGAAATCGACGAACTCGTCAATGGCAGCAAACAGACAAAGCCGCAGGTTACGAACAACTCCAAGAAAGAGATTATAAAGAATAACGCTACAACCAACAAGACTGAAGCTGTTCAAAAAGAGACTAAAAAGCCCCAACATGTCATCACCGGTGACTCTGCCAAGCATGCAGAAAGCAAGACGGAGTCCGTTGAAAAGCCTATCGAACGGCACGAAAATACAACGCAAAAGAAGACAGAACCTGCCAACAAGCCGCAGGACGAGAATGAAATCAACATTCCAACTGTCGACATGCGAAAGAAAGTAATGCGTGGAAGTCACAAGATTGTTGGCTATCGTGTACAGGCTTTCTCGGGCGGGAACTCACGTCTCGACCGCCAGAAAGCCGAACAAGCAAGCACAGCCATCAAGATGAAATACCCTGGGCAACCTGTCTATGTGCATTTCTATTCGCCCCATTGGATATGTCGTGTGGGCAACTATCGAAGCTTTGAAGAGGCCAGCGAAATGCTCCGCAAGGTGAAAGCCCTCGGCTATCACCAGGCCTGCATCGTCAAAGGAAAGATTACCGTGCAATATTAAGTTGCGCGATGCACTGCAAATGCAGTGATTACACAAAGGAAAAGACAATACAATATATATGAATCCTGAAACTGAATTCCGCGAAGGTCTTGATGATCTCGCCACACATTATAGGAGCGTTCTCACGCTTTTGGGTGAAGATGTCAGTCGGGAAGGGTTGGAAAAGACCCCGATGCGCGTGGCAAAAGCCATGCAGATACTGACCCGTGGATACACTCAAGACCCTCACAAAGTGCTGACTGATGCACTGTTCAAGGAAGATTACAATCAAATGGTCATTGTAAAAGACATTGATGTGTTCTCTCTTTGCGAACACCACATGCTGCCTTTCTACGGCAAATGCCACGTAGCTTACATTCCCGACGGTTACATCACGGGCTTAAGCAAGATTGCCCGCGTGGTAGATATATTCAGTCACCGCCTCCAAGTGCAGGAACGTCTGACCCAACAAATCAAAGACTGCATCCAGTCTACTTTGAAACCGCAGGGCGTAATGGTAGTGATTGAGGCCAAACACATGTGCATGCAGATGCGAGGTGTAGAGAAACAAAACTCCATAACGACGACAAGCGACTTCAGCGGCGTGTTCAACGACCTCAACACCCGACAGGAATTCATGAGTCTGCTGCGTGGAGAATCCAAACGAATTTAATTCTTTTATTGCAGGAAAAGCGACTTAAAGGTTGTTCTTCCTCATCTTGTCCAACAACAATATAAAGCATCTCATATGAAAAAACTACGTAAATTTCTTGGCTATGCCTTCTGTCTGACCGCTGTACTGACCGCATTTTCTTCTTGTTTGAGTAATGATAACGACGACGATATCACGATTACCGAGCCCGAAGCAAAGATGATTTTCGATGCAGCCAAAGGCACTTATGAGGGCGACCTCTATGCAGTCTATCAGCAATATGGCTCAATCTATCGCACAAAAGACTCTGTTCCGAATGTCAAGGTCACCATCGGGCTCGACACCATCGTACGCATCAACAGCATTCCCGACAGCCTTTATTCACGCCTGCTCAATCCAAACCACACCTTGACAAACAAGGCAAAGCAGGATTTGGCCAAGCATCTTACCATGCAACCTGCCGAAAGCAAGATTGGCGCTTTGGGCTTCACAAACAAGCCAAAGAAGATTTATCGCTATCTGACAAACGGCTTTAAGGCTACGTTGACAGCCAACTACGACAGCAAACCGCATGAGGTTGTATTCAGCAACAACATGCTGTGCTTCTATAATCCGGCCAACAAGAAACTGCAAATAGCCGTTCAGCCGGCCCTCATCAATGCCGACAAGGAACGCCTTGCCCCATCAGGTCTATATCTGATGTTCGTCTCAAAAACAAAACACTAAACACCATATGAAATTCATTTCATGGAATGTAAATGGCCTTCGCGCCTGTGTAGGCAAAGACTTCTCACAGTCTTTTGAAACGCTGAATGCCGATTTCTTCTGCCTGCAAGAAACCAAGATGCAGGCCGGACAGCTTGATCTTCAGTTCCCGGGCTATACATCTTATTGGAATTATGCCGACAAGAAAGGCTACAGCGGCACTGCTATCTATGCACGAAAAGAACCGATTGCCGTCACTTATGGCATCGGAATAGACGAGCACGACCATGAAGGACGCGTCATAACCCTTGAATATGACAACTTCTTCCTCGTCACGGTGTATACGCCCAACGCTCAAGACGGACTCCGTAGGCTTGACTATCGCATGACTTGGGAAGACGACTTCCAGGCTTACCTGCATCGTCTTGACGAACAAAAGCCCGTCATTGTTTGCGGCGATCTGAACGTTGCACACCAGGAAATAGACCTCAAGAACCCCAAGAGCAACCGCCGTAACGCCGGATTTACCGATGAAGAGCGCGACAAGATGACTCAACTGCTCAGCCATGGCTTTACAGATACGTTCAGAACTCTGTATCCGGAGCAGGTCACCTACAGTTGGTGGAGCTACCGTTTCCGTGCAAGAGAGAAGAACGCGGGCTGGCGCATAGACTACTTCCTCATCTCCGACAGGCTCCGGCCTCAACTGAAAGACGCTTCTATCCACACCGAAATATTCGGCAGCGACCATTGTCCGATAGAAGTAGACCTTGAACTTTAAATTGAATGTTGCAAAGCAATATAAGCCATCGCCCCGATAACCATCGTGTCATCGGGGCGATTTCTTCAGACAACCTTACGCTGCAAATAACCTCCGTCTGACGGAGTCTGCCCATGACAACCCGCCTGCTGACACATCAAAACTTAGCATTTTCACCTCTTAAAAGCCTATTTGATAAGTAAGAGTCCTGACAAGCGAATGATATGTTAATTCATGTCATGATTATTTACAAATGCTTTTGCACAGCTTGCGAATTTGAAATGAAAGTTATCTCTGCTTCAAATACGTGCCGTATTCTTGTCTTTCACAACGCTTTGACAATCAAACCGTTATGGATTTCAAGTCGAATTATGAAGCAAAATCACACTGAAAAGCGTTGCCATTTGCGTCAAGTTACGGTGTGTTTTGCGTCATAATACGGGGTCATTTCAGTCAAACAGCATGGTAAAGTGACTGAGATTACAGGCTGAAAAGAGGCAAATGAGGATATCGAAGCCATACAATGGTTTCGCACAAGCAGTGAAATGGCTCCGTACAAGCAAAGAAGTGGGAGTTTCATTTCTATTTGGTCAACTCCGGAAGTGTTAAAAACCGAGCAACAAACTTTACACCGATAAGTGCACCCCACACGCTTTCCACAAGATAAGACAAAACAAAAAGCAAACTGACAACATGCAGGTCAACGCCTCTGTCATCACGACAAACGGCAACACTATACGGTTTTCAGCCTGCATGCACTTATCCGCATTCTCTCGCAGGCATATGGAATTCCATGCAATCTGCCAATAAAAAGACAACATAAAAATTGTAATTGTCATTTCTTTTTCGTTACTTTGTAACCTAAACAAACAAAAAAAAGAAAAAGATGGGAAAAGGGAAAAAAGGTGGAAAACGCATGAGTAAGAAGCAACTCTGTGAGCGGTTGCAAGACTTTTTCACGTCGCAACCCGGCAAGAAGCTTAGCTTCAAGGAGATATTTCGGGCGCTCAAATTAGACACCCACCCACTGAAGATGATGGCTATCGACATTATGGAGGAGATGGCTTGGGACGACTTTCTCACGCGCGTGACCGACAGTTCCTACAAACTCAACACGAAAGGCCAGGTGCAGGAAGGCACGTTTGTGCGCAAGGCGAATGGAAAGAACTCGTTTCTTCCCGATGATGGCGGTTCACCTATCTTCGTTTCAGAGCGCAATTCCATGTGGGCAACCAATGGCGATCGCGTGAAAGTGAGCTTCATGGCACGCCGACAGAAGCACATTAAAGAGGCACAAGTCATCGAAATCATACAGCGCAACAAAGACCGTTTCGTAGGCCGCTTGCGCGTAGATCGCGACTTTGCCTATCTCATCACACCCGAAAACACTTTCGTCCACGATATCATCATCCCGAAAAAGAAGCTTAAAGGGGGCAAGACTAACGACAAAGCTATCGTCAAAATCACACAATGGCCCGATGCAGAACACAAGAACCTGTTGGGCGAAGTCGTGGATGTGCTTGGGCAGACAGGCAACAACGATGTTGAAATGAACACCATCTTAGCCCAATACGGCTTGCCTTATGTCTATCCGAAAGCTGTGGAAGAGGCCGCAGAGAAAATCTCGGCAGAGATTACAAAGCAGGATGAGGTGGAGCGTGAAGACTTCCGTGATGTCTTCACCTGCACCATTGACCCGCATGATGCCAAGGACTTTGACGATGCACTCTCTGTCAAACGGCTCGACAAAGGCCTTTGGCAGGTGGGTGTTCACATTGCCGATGTGAGCCATTATGTCACGGAGGGCAGCATCATTGACAAGGAAGCCATGAAGCGGGCCACGAGTGTTTATCTCGTCGATCGCACGATACCAATGCTTCCCGAGCGTCTATGTAACTTCATTTGTTCGCTTCGTCCCGATGAAGATAAACTGGCCTACAGCGTTATTTTCAACTTAGATGACGAAGCAAATGTCAAGGCTTACCGCATTGTTCACACCATTATCCGCAGTAATCGACGCTATGCCTACGAGGAAGTGCAGGAGATATTGGAGGCCAACGGCGTGAAAGACGGCACCGGAGAGCCTGCACCGAAAGCACCGAAAGGCGGATATCAGGGTGAGAATGCCGACCAATTGATCACCTTAGACCGTCTGGCAAAACAGTTACGTGCCCGCCGCTTCAAGGGTGGAGCTGTGAAATTCGACCGCGAAGAACTGCATTTCGACATTGATGCACAAGGAAAACCGACGCGATGTTACTTCAAACGCTCGCGCGATGCCAACAAACTGATTGAGGAGTTCATGCTTTTGGCCAACCGAACTGTGGCAGAAAGCATCGGGAAAGTAAAGAAAGGACAAAAGAAGAAGACGCTCCCCTATCGCATACATGACAATCCTGACCCGCAGAAGATGGAGACTTTGCGGCAGTTTATCGTCAAGTTCGGCTATAAAGTGAAGACCGATGGCACGAAAAGTGCCATGGCTCGCAGCCTCAACAAACTCATGGACGACAGTAACGACAAGCCCGAAGCAAAGATGATTCAGTCTGTTGCACTCCGTGCTATGATGAAAGCGAAGTACAGTGTGCATAACATCGGACACTTTGGACTGGCATTCGACTACTATACTCACTTCACAAGCCCTATCCGTCGCTATCCCGACACGATGGTTCATCGCCTCTTGACGCGTTACGCTAACGGTGGAAGGAGTGCCAACGAGAAGCATTATGAGGAACTTTGTGAGCATTGTTCCGAGATGGAACTCGTGGCCCAGAATGCTGAACGCGACTCTATTAAGTACAAGATGGTAGAGTTTATGGCCGACAAAGTAGGCGAAACATATGATGCCCACATTAGTGGTATCACGAGTTATGGCATATATGCCGAGATAGATGAGAACCACTGCGAGGGTATGATCCCTATGCGTGACCTCGGAGATGACTATTATGACTTCGATGAACGCAACTTCTGTCTCGTTGGTCGGCGTCATCATCACAAGTATCAACTTGGAGATGCCATCCAAATTCAAGTGGCAAGAGCTGATTTAGAGAAGAAACAACTCGACTTTACAGTAGCAGAATAGGCTGTAATCAAAAGTAAGAAGCGCGCTTTCATCCTAAGCATAAGCTGGAAGAGAGCGCGTTTTCGCATAACAATCCGGGCTGCGTGTTGAGGTTGAGGCTATGTAGGAATATGATTATCCGCTTGTCGTTGAGGAACATTTCCTTGAAAATTGGCTGAAAACTAAAAATAAACGGCACGAAAATTTGACGATAGCCGACAAACAACTAACTTTGCCGAAGAAGTTGACTATTATGAAACTGAAAATTCATTTCAATCATCGCGAGGAGCTTTGGAATGCTTGGAGTCATGCCGGAGGCATCATCATGGGCATCGTTGTGGGCATAATTTTCCTCATTTGGTGCTTTCGTGAACACAACGGATGGGCCACAGCAGGCATTATTCTCTATCTCTTCGGCATGCTTTGCTCGTATATAGCCTCTACGGTTTACCACTCCCTGTCGGCTTGGAGCAAATGGAAAGAGCGACTGCGCAAATGGGATCATGCCGCCATTTACTGGCACATTGCGGGCAGTTACTCCCCGATAACGCTCATTGCACTGCGTGATCAAGGCTACTGGGGCCTCACCTTGTTTTGCTTTATATGGGCTTGTGCGATTGCAGGAACCGTCATTAGCTTTGTCAATCTCAAAGACCACAGTAACTTGGAAACCATTGCTTTCGTTGGAATGGGACTCAGTGTGCTCGTTGCTTTCAAGCCACTTATCGACGCACTCACCACATCTGCTTTCATATGGATTATTGCAGAAGGCATCTGTTACATTACAGGTGCAGTGTTCTACAGCATCAACAAGCGGAAATATATGCATACTGTTTTCCACTTTTTTGTACTTGCCGGCAGTATCTGTCATATCATTGCAGTGTGGGATATATTGATGAAATATATCTGAAAAGATTGTCTTTTTTCTCCGTCTTGGCCCATATCAGGCCTTGACTAATGCCGATAACGATGTTAAAATTTGGAGAGAAAGACGTTTTTCTGCATTCTTTTGCGTATATTTGTAAGCCTTTCGGCACCTTGCCTCCATAGATTTGTGAGCGAGATTATTAACAAACAACGAAATATAATAACGAGTAATAAATACAGTTTATCAAACGAAATGAAACATTTAATAGCCACATTTGCCCTGTCAATACTCACAACAACGACTACATGGGCAGTTCCACACAGCTTGAACACATGGGCAAAAGACTCTACAGAAGTAAAGAAAGACAACGAAACAAATAAGAAAAAGTCTGAAAAGAAAGAAGATGATTACGAGAAACTCATGAAGAAAGGCGGTTCTTTCCAACAGGGGTTATTCGATGTCAGGCATATAGAGAAAGACTGGTATTTTGAGATTCCGGAGGCAGCTTTAGGCAGATTGTTTCTTGCCGTGACCCGTTTTGTGTCGGTTCCACAGGACTTCGGCATGCTCAGTGGTGAGGAAGTGAACTACAACACGGTTTATTTCGAGCGTTATGATGACAAGACCATGTTCTTGCGTTCATGGGCACATTCACAGACTGCCGACCCGAAAAGCAACATCTCCGAACTCGTCAGAAAAGCTACTATAGACCCCATTGTCTATAAGTTTGATATTATCGGCAAGGACAAGAAGACTGGGAAGATGCTTGTCAACGTAACAAAACTGTTCAAAGGAGACAATAAAATCGCCGGTTTTACAGCCAACGACCGGACCCAAGTGAAATTAGGGACACTGCAAGATGACCGTACTTTCATCGACACTATCAAGACTTATCCTATCAATATCGAGGTTTCCACACTTCGAACCTATGCTGCAAATCCCGGCAAATCCATGGCCTCACGTCAAGGTTTCATGACATTGAGCCTCAATACAAGCATTGTTCAGCTTCCCGAAGAACCGATGCGGCCCCGTTTGGCCGATGAACGTGTGGGCTATTTCGACAACCGTCTTGTCACATTCAGCGACAGGGAAACCAGTAAACACGATGCCATTATCTCACGTTATCGTTTAGTTCCCAAAGACAAAAAGGCTTATGCAAAGGGTAAACTCGTTGAGCCTGAGAAGCAAATCGTTTATTACATCGACCCAGCTACGCCAAAAGAGTGGGTACCTTACCTCATTCAAGGCATCAACGACTGGAATAAAGCCTTCGAAGCTGCCGGTTTCAAGAATGCCATCATAGGCAAAGAAGTGCCTGAAGACAGCGACATCAGTCCTGATGATGCCCGTTATTCTTTCCTGCGTTACCTGCCTTCAGAGCAAGAGAACGCTTACGGGCCACGCATTGTTGACCCACGAAGCGGTGAAATTATCGAGAGTCATATCTGTTGGTACCATAATGTGATGAACCTATTAACCAAATGGTACATGACACAATGCGGGCCGTTGGACAAGCGTGCACAGACAATGAAGTTTGATAAAGACCTTATGGGCAAGCTCATCCGCTTTGTTTCAAGCCATGAAGTAGGTCATACATTAGGACTTCGACACAACATGATAGCCAGCAATGCTACTCCCGTGGAGAAGCTACGTGATAAAGCTTGGGTTGAGAAACATGGCCACACAGCGAGCATTATGGACTATGCACGCTTCAATTATGTTGCGCAACCGGAGGACAACATCGGTGAAGCCGGCCTCTTCCCCCGCATCAACGACTACGACAACTGGGCTATCAAGTGGGGTTATCAGTATCGTCCGGAGTTCAAAGACGAGTTCGATGAGAAGAAAACACTACGCAGTGAAGTCACCAAAATGCTTACCAATAACAAGCGACTTCGCTATAAAGGCGATGAAGGTCGTGGGAGAGACCCACGTTCCCAGACTGAAGATCTCGGCGATAACGACATTACTGCTGCCGAATATGGCGTCAAGAACCTCAAGCGTGTAATGCAGAATATTGTAAAATGGACGGCACAACCCGATGATCAGACTGACGATTTAAACTCTATGTACAATAGTGTTCGCGGACAGTTCCAACGCTACAGCAACCACGCTCAACGCCACATTGCCGGTGTTTACAGTGATAACTGGCCCTCTGCCCGCAAGAACGACATCGTGCCGGCAGTCCTCCAGAAACAAGCTATCGCTTGGTTTGGCCGTCATCTATTTACAATTCCCACATGGCTCTACCCTGACAGCATCGTCAACAAGCTTGGAGTTGATGCCGACAACGAGGTTACCATGCGCGCCAATGCTGTGCTTTCCTACCTCCTTTCGGCCTATATTCTCTACAATTGCATCAACAACAGCTTCACCGCAAGCCAGCCTTATCCTGTCAACGACTATCTGAATGATGTCTTTCAGGCTGCATGGAAGCCCATGAGTAAAACCGACTTACGTGGCAATAACTTCCGCCGCAGATTGGAACAGAACTACGTTGAACACATCGGACAAGCCATTTATACTTCCAAGACACCCAAAGAAAATATCAAGTTCACGCGCTCTGATGTCACACTCTATGCGTTGAAGCATCTTGACAAGATTGACAACTTCTGCCGTCAACAGCTGAAAACCACTGATGCCAACAGCATCAATGCACTTCACTACAACAACCTGCTGCTGAAAACCAAGAAGATACGCGATGCTTACAATAAGCCTGATAACGATTAAACAAATGCAACCCTAACACATGAAAGCCCGAGAAAACGCTCAATCCCGTTTTTTCGGGCTTTCTTGATATGGGATAATTAATTCCAACTACGGCCATGATTTACCACGATTTCTTTGTCCATATCCTAACGCGGCACTAACTTTGCAGTGCAATTCAAAGATAAAAGGATAATAATGACAGGAGCCTGACGAGGTTCCCTAAAACTAAAGGAAAGGTAAAAAGATTATGGTAACATTAATGATTGTATTGGCAGTGGTCGTAGCAACAGTTTCACTCGCAGTGAATGTGAACGACAAAATCTCTATGGGACGCTAAACTTGGTGTTCTCTTTGAAAGAGAAAGTTTTTCAAAATCAAATATAATGGCGGTTGGATGCAATAGCGTTCAACCGTTTTTTCATTCTTTCTGTTTAGGAAAAGACGACCATCGAATGTGCAGACACTTTGATTTCTTCTCTTCTTCCATAACATAATGTCCTCCCGAGTGAAACGTAACATCCTCCGCATGATAAAAGATTACGTAACAATGAACTGCCCGCTACGATAAAGAAGTGAGTAAATGCCGTCGTAATCTGTTATCTGCCGGACGTCAAACTGCATAAAAACAACCAACCTATCAGCGTCTGACATCAACGCAGTTACATAAAAAATGACCGACCCTCTCAAGGTCAGTCATCCTATCTTAGATTTTATTACATCAGCAAATAAGAGCTGTTTTACAAGCTTTAAGTGTACCATACATCAGATTCTATGATATGTACCTCGGTAGTTTCATTGTCGTCTTCTCTGCGAAAATCCTGCAGAATCTGCGGAAGAGCTGTTTTTTTGGTGTCCATACATGCGTCTAATTAAAGTTGAATAACATTTGATTTACAACTACAAATATAAAAGAAAATCCAATACCTGTCAAGAGCAGATGCAAGCAAACGGCCTTTTTTAAATATAAATAACTTTAAATATACTATGTATTGCTTATAATATGACATAAATATACAATATTAGATATCGAATGAAAACAAAGCCGTTAAATCACTGCATGGGGGTCTGTTGGTAAATCTTAAGCCCAAAATCAGGCGTCACTGCATAGATATATTCCATGATTTCGGCCAATTGGTGCTCGTAATTAATCCACTCTTTATCTTTCAAAAAGAAATAGAATTCGAGTGGAAGTCCTGCATTCGTGCCCTCTTTCTGACACACGAGGAAAGTCAGCTGCTGGTTCACATAAGCGTTTCGACTGAGAAAACGTTCGATGAAACGACGATAAAGTGCCATGTTCACGATGCTTCCTTCCACCTCTTCAGGCTTGAAATATCCCTTCTCCACTAACTGCTTGCGCAGAGTTTCATCAATCATACACACGCTTCTGAAGTCATAATAGACCACACGCTTTACTCTTCTACCCTCACTCTGCTGCATTCCTATCCAGTTTTGAAACGAGTCTTCAACAAGCGTCTGAGGCGTAACGGTGACAATTGTATTATCAAAATTCCTCACTTTCACCGTCGTCAGAGAGATCTCTTCCACAACTCCATTCAAGTTGGCTGAAGGCACAGTAATCCAGTCCCCTTTATGAACCATATCATTACTCGTCAATTGTATGCCGGCCACAAGTCCCGATATTGTATCCTTGAAAACCAGCATCAAGATAGCAGAAGTGGCACCCAACCCGGCAAAAAGAGTCATCGGACTGCGCCCAATGGCTGTAGCAACAACTAAAATACAGGCTAAAAAGACAGCAACTATTTTCAGTACACCACGCAACGACTTGAGATATTGTTGCTTGGCCGACCTCTCATCGCCTCTCAAACCATCAAAACTATCAAGCAAGGCTATGGCAGCCCGCGTCACCATCACAATGATATAAATGGCCGTGAAGCGTGTCAGCAACACCCGCACCACATGATATTGATAGAACACAAGCGGCAGAAGTTCCCACACTACAATAGCAGGAATGATGCGACACACCGACACCAACAACGCCTTATTCCACTGCATACCTTTGCGAGCCACCACTTTCGTGAGCAGAAGAATGATACGTCGCCCAACAGAATAACTCAACATCGCCAGTAAAACAACAACGATAACGAGTAAAATATGGCGTACAACCGGCACGACCGAACCGTGAAGACCACAGCGAATGATGAGTTCTTCAACAAAAAGTCTGATGGTTTCCATGCTTATCTGTCCCTTTCTTTTTCTCACAAAGATAGTTGTTTTTTTCAATTAAAGCATCAAAAAAGAAAAGAAAAAAGAAAGGATGAGAAACGAAGTCTCGTCTTTTGAATTATCATTACAATTGCTTTCTCATAGCTCGCGTATTTGAAAACGAAAGTATCTCGACCCAGAAAAACGGCCTGTTTTTAGCCTTTTATAAAGCATTGACAATCAACACATTACGAAAAACAAAGCAAATCACAGCGTATAATCATGCTGAAAAACTACGCAATCTGCGTCAAATCAGTCCGCAAACTGCCTCAAATGACCACGTCTTTTGAGTCAAATGGCACAGTCATTCAAGTCAGATTGCAATGCATGATGAATGGAATCACAAACTAAGGTGCTTGAAATGGTGAAATTATTCCCGTTTTCCCGCTTTCCATTTTCTATTTGGTGTGGTCATGAAGTGTTAAAATCAAGGGGATAATCTTTACAAAAAGATGAGGACTTTAGAGACTGTTGTTCTGATTGAATAAGCTCTTTCAAGGAGCACAACCATTGAAAGTGGGGTCTGAGTAATGTTATTTCTCTTGCTTTTTTATACTTCCATGACCTACAACAATTTGCTGATGGACTTCCATAAACGTGCTGATGGTCTTAAAAAATGCCACGAGAAGTTTCACTTCAAGACACAAAAAAAGGAGTACCGCTGTACTCCGACCTTGTTAACCTTAAATCTAATACTATGAAAAACACGTTGCAAAGTTAGACAGAATGAATGGAATTTCCAAACATTCTGCCTTATATGGTGTAGTATTTACAATTTATTAAACCTCTAATAGGTGTTTTTTAACAATTTAAGAAATAAGGCATAAAAAAAGGAGTACCGCCGTACTCCAACCTTTGTTAACCTTAAATCTAATACCATGAAAAACACATTGCAAAATTAATCACTATCTGTGTGCACTGCAAATAAATCACATTATAAATCAATCTGTTAGCCGTTTTATTGACTTATGTCAATCAATCCTTCCTGTTTCTGACCGCCAATCATAATCCGTAGCGGCTTTTTGAAATGCACATGCCGCACATATGGTGTCTCTTCTACGGCCGGCATAGCCTCTAAAACCTCCTTGCGGACGAAATCACCCGATGCAGAACAGCTGTCAATCGTGAAGTAACCGACCCCGAAAGAAGTGAGATTTTGAAAGAAATGCGTGCCTTGTGAAGGGTCAACGTGGTAGTTGTGGAGTGCCACTTCGACAATAATGCGCGCGGCAGAAATATGTGGCCATTTCACCGGCACACCGAGATAATGGTCGCTGCTGCCCCATCTGCCGGGGCCAATGAGCACATAATGGCGATTGTCGGCAAGGAACTTACGATTGATTCTCTCGATATCATCGGCCACATAATAATTGTTCATGGCCGAGAAACTGTCATCATATTTCACGTAAACTACATCGTAGACATCGTCCATGATGCCATGTCCCAAGGCATTATGTGACCTTAGTAGGCAGTCCTCATCAGCCACTTTTGCGAGGTCTTCATGGAGTATTTGCTTGGCATCTGCAATCGGACGTATCTGCAACAGATAGAGTTCACCGCTCTTGTCCTCATTGAGATTACAGGCAAATTCTATCTCCACAGGGCGTTTCATGGCTTCTGAACCATGCTTCATCGCCATTTGCAGCAATTCCGGGAGAGGGAAAACATCCTGTTGAAGCACGCCTGCAAATGAGATAATCTTGCGTCCGCCATCGTAGAGTCCGTCGTAAATCACTTGGTCATAGGGGTCGAATGTCGAACAGATATAGCGTATCGCACCGTCTTTCTCGGCTTCTTTCACCTTCATTTTCCTGATGTTGAAGCCGTCATCTACTTTGAATTGCCTGCCCACGGGAGCCATATCAAGAGCGTAAAACTGTGTCTGCGTCTCGCGAAGTGCCGTTTCCCATTCGCTCATTTGCAGCACTTGGTGAGGATGATAGGGCGAAACGCGCAGTGTTTGGCCGCCGTCTACGATGTATTTTCCTAAGCCTAAAGCTAACGAAGCAATGCCTTCTTCGGCGGTTTCATCGCCAATCGGATAGTAATTCAGCGAGCGAAGAACTCCGCTGAAGGTAGGATAGAAGTGGTCATCATACTGCTTTCCGACCACTTCCTGCAAGATGACGGCCATCTTTTCCTGGTCGATGACATTGCTTGTAGCAGTCATATAGGCCTTTGAATCGCGGTAATAGACCGAGGCATAGACGCTCTTGATAGCACTTGCCAACATCTCCAGCATCGCTTTCCGATTGTCTAAACAGGGTATCATGTAGGTGCTGTAGATGCCGGCAAAGGGTTGATAATGGCTGTCTTCAAGCAAACTTGACGACCGAATGGCGATAGGTGCCTTCACAGCTTCAAAGAATGTGAGGAAATCTTCAGTCAAACTGTCGGGCAACTGCGCTTTCAAGAAGTGCTGAAGGATGTCTTCATCGCTTGCATCGCTTAGGGCAATAGGATAGAGATTGTTGCTTTCCATGAACTGATCAAACACATCCGTGCACAGCACGAGTGTCTTTGGAATCTGCACTTTGACCCCTTCGAACTGGTTGAATGCAGGATGAAGCTTGATGATATTGTCCAAAAAGGCCAATCCTCTGCCTTTTCCTCCGAGCGAACCTTCGCCTATCCGTGCGAAATGGGCATAGCGGTCGAACTTCATTCTGTCGAAAACGGCCACCACACCGATGTTCTTCATGTGGCGATATTGCACGATAGCATCAAACGTTATCTGTCGATGTGCATCGACATCCTGCAGTTTATGCCACGTAATTCCACGTAGGAATTGCGACACAGGGAATATAGCTCGTGCGCTCAACCAACGGCTCATGTGGTTTCGCGAGATATGATAAAGCATGGAATCATTGGGGATTTTGAAGATGTTATCCTGCAAATCCTTGAGCGACTTGATGCGAACAATCTCCTCATGTGTCTTGGGATTGCGGAAGATAAAGTCGCCGAAGCCCATGTGTTCCTCCATAATCAGGCGCAGATCAAGGCTCATCTGCTTTGAATTCTTATCCACAAAACGGACCCCTTCGGCTTCAGCTTTCTCACGATTTGCACTTTCTGAACTCTCCATGATCAAGGGCACGTATTCGTCTTTGGCTCGAATGGCCCGCAAAAGCTTCAGTCCCGCCTCTGGATCTTTATAGACATCAGTGTCCCGGAGCGGTGAAGGCAACAGTTCATTCTCATCGGGCGACACCTCTTTCATCGGGAAACGGGCATCACAGATAACGCCAAGACAGTTGTCAGAAAACTGATTATAAATCGTCATTGCCTCTTCATAAGTGCGTGCAAGCACGACCTTTGGCCTGCCACGCATACGCAAAGTAGCCTGATGTTTGTTTAATGCTTCGGTGGCAAACCGCTTGCTTTGTGCAAGAATATAGCTGTAGAGATTGGGCAATATGGATGAATAGAAACGAATACTGTCCTCTACAAGCAGAATCATCTGCACGCCACTCTCCTGGATATCGTGTGCAATGTTCATCCTGTCCTCGATGAGTTTGATAATGGAAAGAATGAGATTAGTGTTTCCCAACCAGCAGAAAACATAGTCGAAGATACGCAAATCCTCGTTCTGCATACGTTTGGTTATGCCATGAGAAAAGGGCGTAAGCACCACACAAGGAATGTCTTTAAAAGCTTGTTTGATTGACCTTGCCACGCTGAAAGCATCATTATCGGCCGTTCCCGGCATACAAATCACGAGGTCGATATTGGTGGTATGCATGACGTGCATCGCCTCTTCAGTCGTTGAAACGCGTGTAAACATCGGCGGATAACGCAGTCCAAGTTCCATATATTCATTGTAGATCTTCTCCTCTATGCGTCCGTCATCCTCCAACATAAAGGCATCATAGGGGTTGGCAACAATCAAAACGTTGTAGATTCTCCGCATCATCAGGTTGGCAAACGTGACATCATGCAGATAAAACTGATTGAATTCGCGCGGTATTTTCTCTTCCATGGTTGGTCGCTTTCGTTTCTTCGACACAAAAATAACACTTTATTTCTGAAATCAGAGCAATCAGTTCAATTAATCACCGAAACCGAATGGTTCATAGAAAGAATATCGCTAACTTTGCAATAAGCAACAAATGACAGCGTATGGAGTTCAGAACAAAAGTGGAAATTGCCGCGTCTTCATGGCAAATCAAACCTGCACAGCACCTTTTATTCATCGGTTCTTGCTTTGCAGAAAGCATTGGAAACAAGTTCAAGGATGAGCAGTTTCCTACCGTAATCAATCCTTTTGGCGTGATGTATAACCCTGCAAGCATCCTCCATTCTGTTGAACAACACTGTAAAACGCATGATTTCGTGCCCGATGTAACCGTTCTCACGCTCGGAACCAACCATGTTTATGTGCTGAAAGAAACCAAAGAGATTGTTGATAACTGCCGGAAAAGACCACAATCGCTGTTTGATGAGTGCGAATTAAGCGTTGCCCAATGTGTTGATTACCTGCAGAAGGCCACGCAATGTCTGTTATCCTGCAACCCAAACATGCACATCATCATCACCGTCAGCCCCATTCGGTACCGCAAATACGGCTTCCATGGGAGTCAACTCGGCAAGGCTACGTTGCTGCTGGCAGCCGAACAACTGTCTCACGAAAGCCAAGTGGATTACTTTCCTGCCTATGAAATCATGAATGATGAGCTTCGCGACTACCGCTTCTACAAAGAAGACATGTTGCATCCAAGCCCTCAAGCCGTGGAATATATATGGGAACAATTTGCCGAAACCTATTTCCATGCCGACGTATTCACGATGATGCGCGAATGGAAACCTATCAAAGAAGCACTACAACACAGACCTTTCAATCCAGAAAGTGAAGACTATCAGGCATTCATGGCACTCACAAAAGAGCGGTTAACCACATTTATGAAAAAGTACAGCCTCTCCCCCTGGCCCCTCCCCGAAGAGGGAGGGGAATAGAATGCCTTAGAACTTGCATTGCAAAATGCACTATAGAGAAGTATGTTGTTCATCTTTCTCTTTTGGGAAAGGCCGTGAGAGAGGGGATGTTTCCTTGGAGTAGGAAGTAGTATATACTGGAACTCACATTGCAAAATATGCTATAAGAAAGCATATTACTCCCCTCCCTCTTCGGGGAGGGGCTGGGGGTGAGGCTGCTTTCTCTTGAAATAGACACCCAGAAGCACTACCAACAGCAGTACGCCATAAGAGAGATAAGCCACGGTCTCGGTTTGCTTTACACTCTTAGGATCAAAGGTAAGCACCACCGTATGATGTCCCTTGTCAACATTCAGCGCGCGAAGCACATAGTTTACACGGCCTAACTCCACGGCCTTCCCGTCGACTGTAGCCGTCCATTCGGGATAGAATATCTCGGAAAAGACCACAATTCCCCCCGTAGCACTACGCACATCATACGTGAGTTGATTGGGTTCGTAGGCTGTTATCTTTACGATTGACGTGCTGTCTTGGGCTTTTGACTCGCCCAACTGACTCCGGAAGCGTGCGTCGGCAATGGCTTCATGGCGCAAGTCAAGTTTTCCAAGTCCGTCAAGTTCTTCATTTGCATTCTTCACATAAGTGATTTTATCCACAAACCAAGCATTGCCATAGACGTAAGGGTTCTGTATTGCCACCGTCTGATTGCTTTGAAGAGGCACAATGAAGTATTTGGCATTGAGCATGTTCAGCACAGGGAAGATGCTGTTTCCATTGACCTTGGTCATGTCTCCGCCTGCCTGTGCGATGGCGGGCATGGTCTTTTGCATCTCAGGACTGATGTAAGCATCAATCAATTCCTGGTATCTGCGCAGCTTGGCAGCATGATATCCACCGATACTCTTATGATAGAAACTGGTTTCATTCTCGTTGAACGTGTTGCTTGCAAAGTTCAGAACACGATAGTCCAAGGCCTTGTCTTGCAGTATCTGGCGGTCTGTCTGCGTCATCGGTTGTGCCTGTTCGCGCACGCTCTTCTCTACAAACATGCCGTCATTGAGGTAGCGTTTGTTCACTTGCCACATGTCGGCAAGACACAAAACAGTAATTGCTATCATCATAAACTCTACCCGCAGCTTCTTCATCTTGTAGAGGAAGAGACACAATGTGCCGATAACGATAATCCAGAACGACCGCCAACAGTCGGCCGTGAATATGCTTTCGCGGATGCTTCTCAGGTTGGACAGCAGTGGCGTAAGATATTCGGCAGGGATTGATTTCAGGGCTTGCATCTCTGAACTTGAAATGAAATCAGAGAAGAAAAGCGTCGGCATGAGGGCAAAGAGCAGGGCAATGCCGGCCGTCAGACCAAAGCTGATATAGACATATTTGATTTTCTTTGTCAGAATATCCGGCTCGTCTACAATCTTCTTCAGCGTCATCATGGCGAGCAACGGTATGGTAAACTCGGCAATAACAAGTATAGATGCCACCGTTCGGAACTTGCTGTACATCGGTATGTAGTCAAGGAAGAAGTTGGTAAACGGCATGAAATTACGTCCCCACGAAAGCAAAACGCTCAATACCGTGGCTGCCAATAACGCCCATTTCGTGGGACCTTTCACGATAAACAGGCCCAAGACGAAAAGCATCAGCACGAAAGCGCCCACATAGACTGGCCCACTTGTGCCCGGCTGTTCGCCCCAATACTGCCCCAACTGCTGATAAATCTGCATGAAATTCGGGTCGGCAATCTTCATGGCCTCAGTGTTGGCAGCCAACGGAACCGATGCTCCGCCCTTGGTATTTGGCACGAGCAGCGTCCAGGTTTCATCCACACCATAGCTCCACTGCGTGATATAATCGCGGTCAAGTCCGCTGTTAGTCTGATTGGCTGCATTCTTCTTGACGAGTTCACTCTTGCCTCTCATGCTCTCTTGAGCATACTGCCAGGTGTGATAAAGGTTGGAAATATTCATCAACACACCAATCAATGCACCCGCAGCACATACGGCTGTGGCCTTCATAAACTGCTTCATGGTCTTCTTTCTGACAGCATCGACCAAATAAGCAATAATCATAAAGAGGATGATGAACAGATAATAATAGGTCATCTGAACATGATTGGCATCAACTTCAAAGGCTGCAAAGATTGCCGTGACAATGAAACCCCATAGATATTTGCCCCGATAAGAGAGCACGATGCCTGCTATCAGCGGTGGAAGATAGGCCAAAGCCATCACCTTCCAGATGTGTCCGGCAGCGATGATGATAAAGAAATACGATGAGAAAGCCCATATGATAGAGCCTAAAACGGCTAAAGCCCGTCGGAAATCATAGGCCCGAAGCAGGATATAGAAGCCCAGAAGATAGGCAAAGACATACCAAACGTTCTCTGGAAGCCACAGGTGATAGGCCTTCACTGCTTGATTAAGCACACTTACACTCTTGTAAGATGGCGCCGTCTGATAAGTCGGCATACCACTGAAAGTGGCGTTAGTCCAACGCGAAACCTTACCGGTACGCTCGTGATATTCAGCCGTTTCCTGTCCTGCTCCACGTCCCGCCGATGCGTCATGTCTGTAGAGTATGCGTCCGTCTACATCCGCAGGGAAGAAGTAGGCAAATGATATTACCGCGAAAATAATGACTACCAGCAGGTCTGGTAGATATTCCTTCAAAGCTTTCATGATGTTGTTTATAAACGTTTATTTCGTGCAAAGATAGATATTTTAAATGATAAAACGTGAAAAAAGGAATAATATCATGAGCCGACAGGCAATTTATGAAGTATTATTCTGCCCTGTTTTCCATGATGAAAGGCAATGAATATCGCTGTAAAATGTAAAGTTTTATTGTCTGAAAAGAGGGGGTTGAAAATCCACGAAATAGAAAAACGAAAGCTGTTTTCAAGCTGATTTCGAGCCATTTTCTTTCACCTTATCTTGCAATATACATCATCTTAGCTTGTGTTTTGCGTCAGATGACACTCCTATCTGCATCAAAACACAATGCAAAATGAAGCAGATGAGCATGCAATTTGCATCAAACGAGAGGACTTCTCCACCTTATCTTTCTTCATATTTTGCCTTATTCTTTATAATAGCTTGATTGTCAACGCATTGCAAACTCGCTCAAAACTCGCGTATTTTCGACCGCAATGCTTTTATTTTTCAGCACGGGCCGTCTCGCAAAGGCTTTTGTAAAAGAATTTAATAGATACCCACCCCCGACCCCTCCCCAAGGGAGGGGAGTACTAACTTGCGGCGCCTCTCCCAACCCCTCCCAAGGAGGGGAGTTCAAACTTGCAAGGAAATTACCACCGTTCTGTGGCTTTCCAAGCCACAGCTACAGTCATCTTATGCTACTATTTATTGAATTATACATAATATAACGCTTTTTTTCTGCTTTTTTATTACCTTTGTAAGCAAACAGAAAGCAAGCATGAAGATAGGTATTATCGTTGCGATGGACAAGGAATTCACGCAACTTGAAAAGGTGTTTCATGGGAACAAGGACATCATTTTGCAGAAATGTGGCATAGGAAAAGTCAACTCTGCCGTTGGAACTACACAGATGATAGCCGAGCATCAGCCTGATTTGATTATCTCAACAGGCTGTGCCGGTGGTGCCGACACACGTCTGAATGTGGGCGATGTTGTCGTGGCAAGCGCGTGTGTTTACCATGATGCTTACTGCGGAGACAACTGTGAATACGGACAAATTCTCGGCATGCCGGCCCACTATTTGGCGCCGACAGACCTTGTTGAAAAGGCAAGTCGTCTGCAAGTGGAGGGCATAACCATTCACAGGGGCCTTACCGTGAGCGGCGAATGGTTTGTAGATACGCGTGAGAAGATGCAGGATATCATGAGCCATTTCCCCGAAGCTATGGCCGTTGACATGGAGAGTTGCAGCATTGCTCAAGTGTGCCACATCTTCAACACGCCTTTCATCAGCTTTAGAATTATCAGTGATGTGCCGCTGAAAGACCACAAGGCACAGATGTATTTCGACTTCTGGGACCGATTAGCCGAAGGGAGTTTCGAAGTGACTCGTCATTTTATAGAGGAAATCAACAAGTAAAAAGCAAATGAAAATGAATAAAATCCCAAGCTTTACAATCAATCATGAGCAACTGCTTCGTGGCATTTACGTAAGCAGAAAGGATGAAGTGGGCGGCAAAATCGTCACTACTTTTGACATCAGAATGAAAGAACCTAATCGTGAACCGGTGCTCCATAATGGTGCCATTCATACCATTGAGCACCTTGCTGCAACCTTTCTTCGTAACGATGAAGAATGGAAAGACCGCATTGTTTATTGGGGTCCCATGGGATGCTTGACGGGTAATTATCTCATTCTGCGTGGCGATTTGGAAAGCAAGGACATTGTGGAACTCATGAAACGTACCTTTCGTTTCGTTGCAGAATATCATGGAGAAATCCCCGGAGCAGCACCAATGGACTGTGGAAACTACCTGCTCCACGACCTTCCTATGGCACGTTATGAGTCGGCAAAATACTTGAATGAAGTGCTGGAATGTATCACTGAGAAGAACTTAGTGTATCCCGAGAAGAAGTAGGAAATACCCACCCCGGCCCTCCCGAAGGGAGGGAGAAATTGCTTGCAGCTTCTTATTGAGGATGAAATAGTGTGGGGTGAAAGCTCATCATGATTATAATTATAAATCAAATAAGGTGGAAAGAGAGTATTTCTCTTTCCACCTTATTATGTATAGGACACGGTGTAGCCGTTCATTACCAATCTTCTGTCTCGAAAGAAGTGGCCCAAGAGTCATCTGCTTTGACCTTAATGCCACGTGCTGTTGTCCCTCCATTCGGTTTGAAACTAAGGTTGGGGATATGGTTAATGCCGTTTCTTACAATCTTCAGTGAACCAAATGTTTGCTCGGCAAGTGTCTTTTCATTTATATCCAAGGCTTTCATGATGACTTTTATCTTACCTTCTTGCGCCTTTGGAAAGGTGTAAATGGCATAAGAAGAAGCCGCATGATGTGCCTCTGCCGGTATGCTTCTCACTTCGGTTTGCCGTGAATCCACACATCCAAAGCCACTCGTTGCGTCTAAAGTACTGCTTCCTCCTGTGTAGGAAAAGCGCAGATGAGTGACATTTTCGGGTATAGGATCAACGAAATGAAATTCTACCTTGGCCACACAACGCGTCAACGTGATAGATTGTTGCATATCACCCGTGACCTTGATAGTGCCGTTATAAAGGAAAGTCTCTGTCACCTTGCCGTCAAACTTAACCTTATCGGCATGCGCCATAGACGCATTCTTGCTGCCGTTATGCCCGATGACAACAAGTGAATACTGTCCTTCGGGCAGCTCAAGACTAAGATTTCCAAAGTTCTTATCGCTCTTGTTCTGATTGATGGAAGCTTTCTTTTCCCCGTCTTGATATACCGCTGCGTTCAGACATGAGCACACTTCATCTATATCAACCAATGCTCTTGCCTTAGCTCCTGCATAGGATTGTGCTACATCTTCTATGTGGAGACTCACCCGATAGCCTTTTCTCTTGGGCTGTTCATCGCCTAAATTAGGCTTTTCGCAGGCTGAAAGTACAGCCATGAGGACAAGAAAACATGTCCAATTCAGTGCTTTTTTCATGGTTATAAAGGTTTTTATTTAAGGAGATTGAGCCTATATCCAACGTTGAATGTAAACCAACGGTTCTTTGAATTTATTTGTTTTTCTACTTTAGAAAGGCTTAAATGATAGCGCGCTTCCATGATTACATTGGAATATTCATAGGAGATACCGATGGGAACAGACACGTCTGTCGAGCAGAAATTCCCTTTGATATCACTGCTGACATGGCGAGTTGGTTCGTAAACAGCCCCTCCGTCAGCGGCAACAACAAAGTCGGTGATATCATATTTGGCTCTTGCACCCAACAGAAATGAGGGCTGAATGCCGGCTTTCACAGCCAACCCCTTGGACAAATAGACATTGACCAACAACGGAATTTGAAAATAATGGAGGCCAATGGCCATGTTGGAATAGCCCGAATAAGAACCTGCCTGGCCACGCACTTCGTTGCTGAAGTCCTTATAACGGCAACCTTGAAGCGCATAAAGTGCACCAAGGGAAAGGCTGCATTGTGACAGAAATTGATACTCGAATTCAGCGCCACCGGTGAATCCTGCCCTATATTTTGCATCGACACTTGCTTTATCTGTCGTTAAATCATACGAGATATCACTGTTTGAAATGTTGGCAAGACAAAGGCCCACTTTAGGCATAACAGAGAGTGTTCCAACCTTGCTTTGGGCAGAAACTGCCATGAAAGCAGCCGCGAAAAGATATAAAAAGAAAAAGCGTTTCATAATTATTGAGTTTAATTATGTAACGCTTTTGAATGGATTTTATTGTATGATATTCTGAAGAATGAAGCCTTTTATTTTGCAAGGCCATTTATTCCTTAAATCGCATCGTAGCCTTTGGTACTGTTATGTGCCAGCAAGTCTTTTAGATCTTGCTCTTTGAAATCACGCTCTTTCTGCTCATTATAGAGCAATTCTGCCTCTTCACGCTCCTCTTCTGAATGTTCAAAAGTGATGGAACGGCTCTTTAATTCGGCAACAGCCCAACCCAAAAGGGCAATTGCAATCAATGCAATGAAAATATATAATCCTGTCATAATGGTTATGATTTAATGGTTTATTCCTTGTTTGCACGCTTACGTTCGAGGTGATCGAGCAATATCTTGCGCATTCGCATGCTCTTAGGTGTCACCTCAACATACTCATCTTCCTTGATATATTCAAGGCATTCTTCAAGACTCATGACCGTCTTTGGAATTACACGAGCCTTTTCATCAGAGCCACTGGCACGCACATTGGTCAGCTGTTTGGCTTTGGTGACATTGATTACCAAGTCATTATCGTGAACATGTTCGCCCACAACCTGACCTGCATAGACTTCTTCTCCCGGATCAATGAAGAACTTTCCGCGGTCTTGAAGCTTGTCGATAGAGTATGCAAAGGCCGTACCTGTCTCCATAACTATCATGGATCCATTGGTACGTCGCGTGATTTCGCCCTTAAAAGGCTGGTATTCTTTATAGCGATGTGCCATGATAGCCTCACCTTGTGAAGCCGTCAGAACATTCGTTCTCAAGCCAATGATACCACGAGAAGGGATTTCAAACGTGATGTTTACACGGTCTCCTTCTGTGTCCATACCTGTCAATTCACCCTTACGACGCGTTACCATGTCGACCATCTTGCTGGAATAATCCTGTGGAACATTGATAGTCAATTCCTCAACAGGTTCACATTTCACGCCATCTATCTCTTTATAAATCACCTGGGGCTGTCCAACTTGAAGCTCATAGCCCTCACGACGCATGGTTTCCACAAGCACGGAGAGGTGTAAAACGCCACGACCACTGACAATCCACTTATCAGTTGAGCCTTCAAAAGGACGTACACGAAGTGCTAAATTCTTTTCAAGTTCCTTGTTCAGACGGTCGTTGATATGACGTGAAGTGCAGAACTTGCCCTCGCGACCAAAGAAGGGTGAGTCGTTAATTGTAAATAACATGCTCATCGTCGGCTCATCAACTGCAATGGCAGGAAGGGCCTCCGGGTTCTCAAAGTCAGCGATAGTATCGCCGATTTCAAATCTTTCGAGGCCCACAACTGCACAGATATCGCCACTCTCAACGCTTTCTGTAGGCTTGCTTCCCATGCCTTCGAAAGTGCGAAGTTCCTTGATTTTGGTCTTTTCCTGGCTTCCGTCACGATGACAGATCGTGATATTTTGACCGTTCTTCAGTATGCCACGGTGCACGCGTCCTACTGCAATACGTCCCGTATAGCTTGAATAATCGAGTGAAGTGATCAGCATCTGCGGCGTACCTTCGCGGTGCTTAGGTGCCGGGATGACCTCAATGATCTTGTCAAGTAAGTAGTCTATGTTGTCAGTTGGCTTCTGCCAATCAGCTGACATCCAGCCATTCTTGGCCGAACCATACACGACTTGAAAGTCTAACTGCTCTTCAGTTGCGTTTAAATCACACATCAAATCGAACACCATCTCATACACTTCCTCCGGTCGGCAATTGGGTTTGTCCACCTTGTTGACAACAACCATTGGCTTCAAACCAAGCTGAAGCGCCTTCTGAAGCACGAAACGAGTCTGCGGCATAGGCCCTTCAAAGGCATCGACGAGCAGCAGACAGCCGTCAGCCATATTGAGAACACGTTCTACTTCGCCGCCAAAGTCAGAGTGACCTGGGGTATCCAATATATTAATCTTAGTTCCTTTCCAGTTGATAGAAACGTTCTTCGAGAGAATCGTAATACCGCGTTCGCGCTCCAAATCATTGGAGTCGAGCACCTCGCCACTGTTATCCTGCCCGTCACGGAACAGCTTCCCGGCCAACATCATCTTGTCAACCAGCGTTGTTTTCCCGTGGTCTACGTGTGCAATTACTGCAATGTTTCTAATGTCTTGCATTTGTTTTACCTTAAATATCCTTATTTCTAATTCGCTGCAAAATTACAAAAAATAACTGAGGTACACTTCTATCTTGATTATGAATAGGTTAGGTTGCGTGTTAAAAAACGTTACCTTGCAGAAAAGTTCAAGCCTATATCTTCGTTATCTTGACTTTTATTGCTACCTTTGCACCGCATTTTCAGAAAGTCTGATGCATTCGAAAGTGTAGCTGTTGTGATTAAGGCAGCCCGACATTTGAAGGATGTAATGATGCAACTTCATTTAATCAATTATTTCAAGCTATGTATTTAGACAAAGCAAAGAAGGAAGAAATCTTCGGCCAGTATGGTAAGTCAGCAACTGACACAGGTTCAGCAGAGAGCCAGATTGCCCTGTTCACTTACCGTATTAAGCACTTGACAGAGCATGTTAAGGCTAATCACAAGGACAATGTCACTACTCGTGCGCTGACACAACTCGTTGGTAAGCGTCGTGCATTGCTCAAATACCTTTACGATCGTGACGTCAATCGCTACCGTGCTATCATCAAGGCACTTGGTCTCCGCAAGTAAATTGGCCGATAAGAAGAAAGAATAAGAAGTCCCGTTGTTCGCAAGAACTGCGGGATTTCTTGTCTTATGATGACGTCACTAAACCTTGCCAAGCAAATGAAAAGCATGTCTTTCTTAACTGTTTCCGTTAAATCTCTTATCCTAAATTTAACACTTCAAGACTTGACCAAATAGAGATGGAAATCTCTGTTCTGTGCTTATGCGAAGCCATTCCTGGGCTTTGATGTTCTGTTTTTAATCTTTCCATCCGGCAATTCCATGCATTATACGCTGCAATTTGACGCAGAACGCGTCGTAATTTGCGTCAGAACACACAGTCATCTGATGCAAATCACGCTGTATCATGAATGGAATCACAAACTAAGGTGCTTGAAGTTGTGAAATTATTCCCGTTTTCCCGCCTGTTTTTTTCTATTTGGTGTGCTCTTGAGATGTTAAAAACAGGGAAAGAAAATCAACAATATTCATGGAGAGCATGTTGCGAACAATCGTATTGGTAAAACTTAAAATCCATACAACATGAAACTCTCCATAACGAAATATAAAGCAATTTTCCACTTATAACAGGAGTTTATTTCCAATTTTTCCTTATCTTTGCCACAAACAGAACCTAAAGAATATGGGATTATTCAGCAATAAAAACAAGAAAACCGACTTCACCATTGAACGCCAGTTTGTGACAACTTTACCAAGTATTAAAGGCTATGAGATTGTTGAGCAACGTGGTCTTTGCTATCAATACGGCATTACATATGACTTAGATTCATGCCTTGACAAAGTATTGAAAAAGGCATATGAAGCTGGTTGCAATGCCTTTGTAAACCTGAAAATAGAGAAAGGCCCGAATTATACGGTCATATATGGCGATGGCGTAATCATCAACCGACAATGAAAAAAGCAATTGTTATGGGTGCCAGCAGCGGCATCGGACATGAGGTGGCAAGGCTCATGATAGAGCGAGGGTGGACAGTTGGCGTGGCAGCACGACGTGTAGACAAGTTGGAAGAACTGCATGCTTGTGCGCCCGAACGTGTTTTCACGGCACGGATTGACGTAACCGATGCTCATGCAGAAGAGGCACTCTGTCAGCTCATAGACTGCATGGGAGGGCTCGATCTCTATTTCCATGCAGCGGGAATAGGCTGGAAAAATCCCATGCTGCAGGCCGACAAAGAACTGACGACCATGCAGACCAATGCCATGGGATTTACGAGAATGGTGGGCGCTGCCTATCGGTATTTCGCAGGAAATGGCGGAGGACACATTGCTTGTATCACGTCGATAGCCGGCACTAAGGGGCTTGGGCCTGCACCAGCTTACAGTGCAACAAAGGCCATGCAGAACACTTATCTACAAGCTTTGGAGCAGTTGGCAACCAATAAGAAGCTGAACATCTGCTTTACAGACATCCGTCCGGGGTTCGTTGATACACCCTTGCTGACTGGTTCCAGCCATTTTCCAATGCTGATGAATGCAGAAAAGGTAGCTAAAAGCATCATGAAAGCCATTGACAAAAGGCGCCACATCTGTATTATAGACTGTCGTTGGCACGTTTTAACCACGCTTTGGCAGCATATTCCCAATTGGGTTTGGAGAAGAATGAAGTTGGTTAAAGACGCATAATAGCAAGAATAGCCTTGCAACAAGCTGCATCTTGCACGGCAAAGAGGCATAAAGGAATATTGAAAAACATCTCTTTAGTTATATTTTCAATATTCTTTTATCTCATATATTCACCGTTTTTCGCGGATATCTGCCTGCCATTAAAGAGGTGAAATATAGGCTGGCAGGTGGCATAAATTTGGAGGATAAGTTATTTTTTTATATATTTGTAGCGCCTACCTGTTTATAGCAATCGATTGATTACGTGGGTATTGGACTTAAAAAGGCATCTGATTTACCAAGATGACATGACTGATTACTAACCAAAAGAACCGATTTGTGGATCACAAAAGAATTTTATTATCAATCCTAATAATCCTACTGGCACTGCCTTTAATTGCGCAGCAGCAGAAAGGAAAGGCTTCCTATTACTCGAAAAAGGCCACCGGAGCAAGAACAGCCAGCGGTGAACGATTACATCATGACAGTATGACTTGTGCACATCGCACCTATCCTTTCGGCACATTATTAAAGGTAACAAATCCTAACAACGGGAATAGTGTGGTCGTAAAGGTAACTGATCGCGGGCCTTTCGGTCGCGGACGCATCATTGATCTATCGTATGGTGCAGCCAAAGAACTTGGCATATTGGCTTGCGGAGTGGCTACAGTTGTTGTGGAGAAAGTAGGCAAAGGAGTTCCTTATCTTGAGGAAGACAGCATCAGGTTGCCCCAGATTGACTTTGAAGTGGTTGCGAACCACTACAATATCATTGATGATTGGAAGAACAGAGACGGCGTTGTTGACAAGAAAATGATGCATAATGCAAAGAATATCGCTACGACACGCAAACGACAACAAGCGAAAAAGCCTAACAAACAGACTGAAGACATGCAAAAGGACAATAAGACTTCGCCTGCAAAAAAAGAGAAAGAAAACAGGTGGAACAATGTTTTTGAAAGATTGAAAGGGCTGTTCTGAAAGATAAAGAACCCACCCCAACCCTCCCGAAGGGAGGGTGTTCAAACGTGCAGGCTATCGTAGAGCAGACTTTTTGTAGACTTATTGATAAAGTTCAACAGATATTACAGCGCCTGTATTTTATGAAGTCATGCATCAAAACAGTTTAGAAAAGCCTCTTCATAAAGCCTATTGTAAGGCAAAACTACATTAAATTCAATTCCAACAAGGGTTCAATCATAACCCTTCATAAAGCTTATTGCAGGGCAAAGCTCCCTCCCTTCGGGAGGGTTGGGGTGGGTATTCATTCTACTTCTTCGTTGGAATATTAAACTCTGTAACCTTTGATATGGCCTTGTTTCCTTGGAGCACAGAAACACAAATCTTAGCATTTCCATCTTTCAGGCGCCTGTCTGCCTTGACAAGTGCAGTGTAGCGAATACCTTTCCCTGGTTCTATTTTCTCAATATGGATGCTTGGAGAAACAAAGAGATGACGATTTCCATTTGCCACAAGCACGACAGGTTGAACATCATAGAGTGGCCGGCCACCACGGTTCATGACTTCAAAAATCACCTTGGAAAGTTCACCTCGCTCAATGATTCCATTACCACTTTCATCGAGAAAACGAGCATTACGGATTTCAATATTTGGTGTATACACTAATCCCTCGGCTATATTCTCCACACTACTTGCCGTCGGCATCTTTGTCGTTGACGCACTTGTTGACGCATCAGTCTGGTAATCCTTACCATTAAAGTCATAGATGCGGTCATCTCCGGAGTTGGTTTCGTCATAGCCACTATCGGTAGACGGTGCTTCCTGATAGCTGCTGACATCACTATTCTGCTGGCGTTCACGCATCTTACGCTCATAGTTTCGCTTTGCGCGGTCATACTGGTACTCCTCTTTCTCGGCTGCACGGCGCTGATCAGCAGCCTGCCCTATCGCAGCACCTATAGCCGCACCACCTGCCATTCCGATAATCGTTCCAAAATCAGAACCACGTGGTCCATCGGCAATTCCCCCGATAGCACTACCCAAAATAGAGCCCAAGGAAGAACCCATGTAGGCACCAGAACCAGTATAAGTGCCACAACTACTGAACAATAAGGTTGCACATGCTGCATATACCACCAACTTTTTCATATCCAAATTGTTACTTGTTATAATGCAAAGATAAAAATAAAAACCTCAAACGCAAGGATATTTTCCCTAAAAGGCGTGGGATTTTCCCTAAAAAGGATAATAAAGCAAACTGAATATTCACATGACATAACCTTTATAATAAAGGAAACTATCTGAACAAAGAGCTTCAAAAAGAAAGCCCCAAACGAATACTCACTCAGCACTTTCTTTTTGTATTGCAATTTTAACAGCATATCCACATCAGTAGAATATTCTCTAATGTTTCATACGTATTGTCATGAAGTCCTTAAATACAAGTTCATTAATTATGAATGACAGCCTCATATGCTATATAATGACATGTCAACTTTCACTATATAAGGAGAAGGAAACATGATATGCTTCTTATCATTCGAGGAAACTTTTAATGACAGTATATGTATTGGTCGGTAAGTCTGTTTCTGCAACGGTTAAATTACCTTCGCTTATTCCCATTTCTTTCAACCATTTCTCTAATATAGGAATCATCTTATATCCTTGCTCTTTAGTATAGGGATTTACTTCAAGAATTCTAACTTCTAAGTCATTCAACCCTTTCCTCCTTACGATAAGCGAAGCATCCTTTTGTTCTAATGTTTGTGGAAGAATATATGAATAGGAATTCCCTTCTTTTATTTTGTTGTTTTGATCAAATAGATACCCATCAGTAAGAATAATCAAGATATTTCTTGCATCTTTCTTGATACACTGAGAATCCACTTTCCGACTATTAAAGAAATCCCAAATATCACAACCTATCCAATTTTCTTCAGATATAGTCTTATTATAGATTTGAGTTAAGTTACCTTGGAACTTAGCTTTCATATTTTCAAGTGTAATTCGTTTATCTTTCCCGTTATATTGCTCCATATTCACACTTAATTCATTTGCAAGTGTGGCTATATCTGAACTATGTGGAGCCGGATAAAAAAATATCTTTATACTATTTTTACTTTGTAAGATTTGAGGACCTAAAGTGTGAGCCTTGAAATAATCTACGATATAACCGATAATAGCAGTATCACGACTCATCTGTGACGGTTCTATTTTTCTCGTCAGACGATCTGACAAATCTAAGAATACAGATATATTTAAAGGTTTCTCCACTACTTTTTGTTTACTTTTCTGCGGGCTATTGCAACTTACAGAAGCTACAAGTAAAACACAATGTAAAATAATAAAACTTAAGTTTTTTGACAGTACCTTTTGCATAAGTTATTAATTTTAGATAGATAATGAATTTAAAGTCTCGTTAAAAGTTTCATTAGCAGACGACTGGTCTATATTTGTTTTTCCAAGTATACTCATTTGAGCAATCCAGCCTGCAAAGAAGTTTGTCATTTCCGTACGTATTGCAGCCTTGTCTATTATAACCTTATTGCTTATCTGAGAGGTTAAACTGCTGATTGCATTATTAAGCAAACTTATTTCGTTATTAATGGATTGCTCTTTTGCCTTCTCTTCATGTATTTGCTGTTCGATTCCTTTGATTCTTTTATTAATATCCTTAATATTAATTTTGTTGAGGTCTAATTGATCATAAGCACTCATAGACATATCGAAAACAATACCCCAGATAATATAGACAATAAAACCACAAAAAATAACAGCCCACGTGTTAATATCTCCTACAGCTTCGCTCAGACCATAAATGCTGTTCAATCCGGCAGTTCCTATTATAACCTCCATATCATGGAGATGCTTGCCTATCATATATGCCAATATCGCATCAAACACAAAAGTAATACAAAGAATAGCTCCCATTTTTATATATTTCGTCCATGTTTGCTGGACGGTAAAAAAGTGCAGGCTGAAACCTAATCCCATAAAAATGACGGGTGCAGATAAGACGAAACATAGTTCTGTTACACTCGTTTCCAAAGCTTTACTCAGAGCATTCGCATCAAACATTGAGTTCATTAGATTCGCTCCTTCACTGAAATCCTTAAAGAAAGCAGAATAAAAGGTAGAACTATAAAATAAGAATAAGTACATTGTGAGAGGAATTAATATAATAAGACCCAATATTAATTTCATCTTAGCACCTTTGTTTACTTCATAAGCCTTATTACGCAAATTAATCTTTTCTTCTTTTAGTTCATTGATGCTTTCTTTATAATCAGATTGTCCCTGTTTACAAACGATCAACTTCTTATTAAGACATTCTATCTCATTTCTTTTCTGTTCTATCTGACATTCTAAATTTTTGTGTTGCTGTTCTTGTAAATATTCATTTTGTACTTGTTCATGGTGAATATAATTATAAACATTGTGCAAATAAGGTACTAAAGTAAAATTACTGCCATTAGCTATAGCGCAGACTCTTAAGCCCCAATGATGATAAGTTTCTCCTTCTTGTTTGTTGTTTGGGTTTTGCGTGATACCGACTTCATCCTGTTGAGTCGAAGTAGCAACGGCATGATTAAAAAGATCGTTAATTTTCATTTTTATGCTTTCCATATTCCTTATCTTTCCAAAGATTTTATAACTTCATCTTCATTGACATTTTCCTGTGCTTTTGCAAGAAGGAACTCTATAAGATTATCAACCTGTTCCTCTTTAATGCCATACTTCAATGCATATCGCCTCAATAGATTTTGCTCAGAATCTTCTATTGTTCCGTCTGACCATGCGATTAATGCCATTTCATAGAGAATTTGTATTCGCTCTTCAGGTAGCTTGGGAACAATAGTAGATGTTCCTCCAGAAGATATAATCTTCCCTATCAGCTCATTGGTAAGTCCATACTTCTCTATTCCTATACGATAGAGTGTTTCCATTTCTTTTGGATGTGCTATACCATCGGCCATAACCATGCGGTATAATTCAAGGAATTGCATTTGCCTACTTACTTCCATAAGGTTTATTTTTTTAATTGCCAACTGTTTCCCAGAAGTAAGCAGAAAATTAAAATGAAGAAGCGTGGGAACTATTGAATATAGTCTTCTCGAGGTTCTGGAAATACCCACTGCTAAACTATAAACAATAGCCCACGCATTGAGGTATATCATCCCTCTGATAAGGGTACAATAATCCTATGCGCGAGCGTATTGCCTACTGTCCTTAGCAGTTGAAATTTTCCAGATCTCGAGAAAGGACAATATATCAAACGCTCTTTTTAAAAGTTAAACTCCTTATAACGCATGCCTGCACACAGGCATACTAAAAGTCTGACTACAAAGATAGAAAAAAAACTTATTATTATGTATTATTTCCACTAAATTTTATAATACAAGATATCTTTTATAATATATAACTGTCAGATATATAGAATACGAAGTCACTTATTTTCGATTTTGATTAATTTACTACATATAATAAAAACAAAGAAAGCGCAGTGAAATCAATCACTGCGCTTTCTTTATAGATTTGAATTTTAATCGTGAGATTACTCTGCTTTAGCTTCCTCAGTTGCAGGAGCCTCTGTAGCCGGAGTCTCAGCAGGAGCTTCAGCCTTAGTAGCTTTACGGCTACGACGAGTCTTCTTGGCAGCCTTAGGAGCTTTTGCCATATTATCATCGAAGTCAACAAGCTCGATGAAAGCAATTTCAGCAGCATCACCCTGACGGGTACCCAATTTGATTACACGAGTGTAACCACCTGGACGATCAGCCACCTTAGCAGCAACCGTGCTGAAGAGTTCCTTGATAGCCTCTTTCTTCTGAAGATAACGGAAAACTACACGACGTGAGTTTGTGGTATCTTCTTTAGACCGAGTAATCAAAGGTTCTACATACTTCTTCAAGGCTTTTGCCTTTGCAAGGGTCGTAGTGATTCTTTTGTGCATGATCAATGACACTGCCATGTTAGCAAGCATAGCGTCACGATGAGATGCAGTACGCCCCAGATGGTTGAATTTCTTATTATGTCTCATTTTTTATTCTTTACATTTAAGCGGAAAGGAGTAAGTTATTTACTCTCTATCCAATTTATACTTTGAAATGTCGGTTCCAAACGACAGATTCAGACTTTCGAGCAAATCATCAAGCTCAGAAAGCGATTTCTTACCGAAGTTGCGGAACTTCAAGAGGTCAGTCTTGTTGTACTGAACGAGATCACCAAGAGTCTCAACATCAGCAGCTTTCAGACAGTTGAGTGCACGAACACTGAGATTCATGTCGACCAAC
Source organism: Prevotella sp. HMSC077E09 (assembly GCF_001814685.1). Classification (NCBI taxonomy): domain Bacteria; kingdom Pseudomonadati; phylum Bacteroidota; class Bacteroidia; order Bacteroidales; family Prevotellaceae; genus Prevotella; species Prevotella sp. HMSC077E09. The sequence continues at coordinate 65,916 of NZ_KV817495.1, forward strand.
TTAGTCTTGAGCAATTGACGCATGTGGAGTACTTCCTCATCAAATTCCTGGTTGCCGTCCTGGTCTGGTGACTCAAGAGTAATCTTCTCATCAGAGAAGAGCATGAAATGATAGATGAGTATCTTTGCTGCTTCCTTCAGTGCATCCTTCGGGTGAATGGAACCATCCGTTGAAACTTCAATAACCAATTTGTCATAGTCGGTTTTCTGCTCGACACGATATGGCTCAACTGAATATTTCACATTACGGATAGGGGTGTAGATAGAATCGATTGGAATAACGTTGACATCAGTGCAGAACTCACGGTTTTCATCAGCCGGAACATAGCCACGACCTTTGTTGATAGTGAGATCTATCTGCATTGAAGCTTTGGCATCTAAATGACAAATCACCAAATCAGGGTTTAACACTTCAAATCCAGTCAGATATTTACCAATATCACCTGCTTTGAATTCTGTTGAATTCTCTACAGTGATACTAACTTTCTCGTTCTCGAATTCTTCTACTACTTGCTTGAATCTTACTTGTTTCAAATTCAAGATAATATTGGTTACATCTTCCTTTACACCAGGAACTGAAGAGAATTCATGCTCAACACCGGCAATACGGATGGTGTTGATAGCATACCCCTCCAATGATGAAAGAAGAATGCGTCGCAAAGCATTACCAATGGTAACACCAAAGCCTGGCTCAAGTGGACGGAATTCGAACTTGCCGAACTTCTCACTGGCCTCCAACATTACAACTTTATCAGGTTTTTGAAATGCTAATATCGCCATTAATTCAATGATTTATTTAGAGTACAACTCAACGATTAACTGTTCCTTAATATTCTCTGGGATGTCAGCACGCTCTGGCTTGTGCAAGAACTTACCGCACTTAGAATTGTCGTCCCATTCAATCCAAGGATACTTGCTGTGGTTGAAACCTGCAAGTGCAGCCTCAATCACCTCGAGAGACTTAGACTTCTCACGAACAGCAATCACCATACCAGGCTTAACAGCAAAAGATGGGATGTTTACTACTTTACCGTCAACAGTGATGTGCTTGTGACCTACAAGCTGACGTGCAGCAGCACGAGTAGGAGCAATACCAAGACGGAATACTACGTTGTCAAGACGACATTCGAGATTCTGAAGGAGAACCTCACCGGTAATACCATCAGCCTTTGCTGCCTTCTCAAACATATTACGGAACTGACGCTCGAGCACACCATAAGTGTACTTAGCTTTCTGCTTCTCTGCCAACATGACACCGTACTCAGACATCTTTCTGCGACGGTTGTTGCCATGCTGTCCAGGAGGGAAGTTTCTCTTGGACAAAACTTTGTCAGCACCGAAGATGGGTTCTCCAAATCGGCGTGCAATTTTAGATTTCGGACCTATATATCTTGCCATAATATAAAATATGTGCTAAATTAAAATATGATTGTATAGTTGGATTAAACCTTACGACGCTTAGGAGGACGACAACCGTTGTGTGGCAACGGAGTAACGTCAATGATTTCAGTAACCTGAATACCTGCAGCATTTACGGCACGGATTGCAGATTCACGACCGTTACCAGGCCCCTTCACGTAAGCCTTAACCTTACGCAGACCAAGCTCGAAAGCGATCTTAGCACAATCTTCACCAGCCATCTGGGCTGCATACGGCGTGTTCTTCTTAGAACCACGGAAGCCCATCTTACCAGCTGAAGACCAAGAGATAACCTGACCTTCACTGTTAGCCAAAGATACAATGATATTATTGAATGAACTATGAACGTGAAGCTGACCAATAGCGTCTACTCTTACGTTTCTCTTCTTAGATGTTGCTTTTGTCTTTGCCATAATTAATTTCCATTAAAATTACTTAGTAGCTTTCTTCTTGTTAGCAACAGTCTTCTTCTTACCCTTGCGAGTACGAGCATTGTTCTTAGTGCTCTGACCGCGAACAGGAAGACCATTACGATGTCTAACGCCACGATAGCAACCAATATCCATCAGTCGCTTAATGTTCATTTGGATCTCAGAACGAAGATCACCTTCTACCTTGAACTCAGCGCCGATAATTTCACGGATCTTGGCAGCCTGATCGTCAGTCCATTCGCTGACCTTCAGGTCACGGTTTACACCGGCCTTATCCAATATCTTTGCTGAACTACTTCGACCTATACCATAGATATAAGTCAATGCGATTTCGCCACGCTTATTCTGGGGCAAATCTACTCCAACAATTCTTATTGCCATTTTTTAATTTGAATAAAAAATTTAATAAATAAAATCTGTCTCTCGTCAAAGAACGTGCAAAGTTAAAAATAAATATTGATTTATTTCAACGTTTACGATACTTTAACATTAACCCTGACGCAATTTAAACTTAGGGTTCTTCTTGTTGATAACGAACAGACGACCTTTACGACGAACAATCTTGCAGTCTGCTGTACGCTTCTTTAATGATGCTCTTGTTTTCATATCAATGTGTATATGAGGTAATTATTTGTATCTGAAAACGATTCTGCCTTTAGTCAGATCATAGGGACTCATCTCTACCTTCACTTTATCACCAGGTAGTATCTTGATGTAATGCATACGCATTTTACCAGAAATGTGAGCAACAATCTGAACTCCATTTTCAAGTTCTACACGGAACATTGCATTTGACAGACTCTCAACAATTGTTCCATCCTGCTCGATGGCGGATTGCTTTGCCATAAACTATTTTCTTACTTAATGATTTTCTATTTCTTCAAACGTTGATAAAATCTCTGCCTTTCCCTTTCGAATTGCGATAGTATGCTCGAAATGAGCAGCAGGCTTACGGTCACGAGTAACGATGCTCCATTTATCGGGTAACAACCAAATATTGCGCTCGCCCATCGTAATCATAGGTTCAATGGCTATACACATACCAGCTTTCAACATAACGCCATTGCCACGAACCCCATAATTGGGAATCTGAGGTGCTTCATGCATCTTCTTGCCAATGCCATGACCGGTTAATTCTCTGACGACACCGTAACCAAAGCTTTCGCAATAGTCTTGAACAGCAGCACCTATATCTCCGACATGTTTCCCTGCAACAGCCTGCTCTATACCCTTATACAAGGACTCTTTTGTAACATCAAGCAATTGCCTGACCTCGGGTGAAACTTCACCTACTGCAAATGTATAACAGGAGTCTCCGTTATAACCATCGAGAAGAGTGCCACAATCAATAGAGATAATATCTCCTTCTTTCAGTACAACCTTGTCACTTGGAATTCCATGAACGACAACGTCATTAACGGAAGTACAGATTGAAGCCGGGAAAGGCCCTCCAAAAGGATTAGGGAAGTTCTTGAATGTAGGCGTTGCGCCATGATCTCTGATAAACTCCTCTGCAATTTTATCCAGTTGAAGGGTCGTCACCCCTGGCTGTATATGTTTGCCTAACTCTGCAAGTGTTGCACCAACAAGTTGGTTTGCCTTGCGCATCAAGCTTATTTCATCTTCTGTCTTCAGAAATATCTTCATTCGATTGACTCTGATTAATAGGCTGAGACACCACCGTTACGTGTATGACCAGAGTTCAGAAGTCCATCGTAATGACGCATCATCAAATGACTCTCTATCTGCTGGAGTGTATCAATGACCACACCAACAAGAATCAACAACGATGTACCACCAAAGAACTGTGAAAAGCCCTGCTGCACATTCAAAAGTCCAGCGAGAGCAGGCATTATAGCGATAAACGCAATAAACAAAGAACCTGGGAAAGTAATTCGAGACATAATGGTGTCGATATACTCAGCCGTATCCTTACCGGGTTTTACTCCTGGAATGAAACCGTTATTGCGTTTCATGTCTTCTGCCATCTGAGTTGCATTCAGAGTGATGGCTGTATAGAAGTATGTGAATGCTATAATCAAAACGACATAGATCACATTATACAGTACACTGCGGTTGTCCATCAAAGAACGGACTACCCACGATGCATTTTCACTCTGATACTGAACGATTACCAATGGAATGAACATCAGTGCCTGGGCAAAGATGATAGGCATCACATTAGCTGCGAACAACTTCAATGGGATATACTGACGAGCACCACCATACTGCTTGTTGCCAACTATACGCTTAGCATACTGAACAGGCACCTTACGTGTTCCCTGCACCAAAAGAATTGATGCACACACTACAGCATACAGGATGAGTATCTCAACGATGAACATCACAATACCACCACCGGAGATAGCTGTGAAACGAGAGGTTACCTCCTGAATGAATGCCTGTGGCAGACGTGCAATGATACCAATCATAATAATCAGAGAGACACCATTTCCAACACCTTTGTCCGTAATACGCTCACCGAGCCACAGAATAAACATACTACCCGCTGCGAGGATAATTGTTGCAGGAATAATGAAGACAGTCCAAGAGACACCGCTGGCCAAAGCCTGACCAGCCTGTGTCTTCAGATTCATGAGGTAAGCCGGTGCCTGAAAGACTAAGATAGCAATCGTAAGCAGACGGGTGTACCAGTTTATCTTCTTTCTTCCGCTTTCACCCTCACGCTGCATCTTCTGAAAATAAGGCACAGCAACAGCGAGGAGTTGCATAACGATAGAAGCTGAGATGTAAGGCATAATTCCAAGTGCAAAGATAGATGCATTGGAAAAAGCTCCACCAGAGAACATGTCCAGAAGCGACATCAAGCCACCTGCGGTCTGCGACTGAAGCGTTTCCAACTTAGCCGGATTAATACCAGGAAGTACGACAAACGATCCAAAACGGTATATTGCCGTAAAGAGTATCGTTATCAGTAATCGCTGACGCAAGTCCTCGACCTTCCAACAGTTCTTTAGTGTCTCAATAAACTTTTTCATTTACTTAGATTATAGTTGCGTTACCACCTACTGCCTTGATAGCTTCTTCGGCAGACTTAGAGAATGCATTTGCTTCAACATCAAGTTTTGCTTTCAACTTGCCATTGCCGAGAACCTTAACAAGTTCCTTACCATTGGTAAGACCTGCATCCTTCAACTCTGCAACGCCAATCTTCGTAAGGCTCTTTGCCTCTGCAAGTTTCTGAAGTGTTGAAAGGTTAACAACGAAGTATTCCTTATGGTTGATATTCTTGAAACCAGCCTTCGGCACACGACGCTGAAGTGGCATCTGACCACCTTCAAAACCAATCTTTTTCTTATAACCAGAACGAGCCTTAGCACCCTTGTGACCACGGGTAGAAGTACCACCGAGTCCAGAACCTGGACCACGACCGATACGACGACGTGAATGGGTAGAGCCTGCAGCTGGTTTCAAATTATTTAATTTCATAATCGATTCGATATTAAAAGATTAATTATTCAACTACGTTTACCAGATGATGAACCTTACGGATCATACCACGAACGCTAGGAGTATCTTCAACTTCAACAACCTGAGAAATCTTACGAAGTCCCAAGGCAAGAAGCGTACGCTTCTGATCAACCGGATAACCGATTTTACTCTTCACCTGTTTGATTTTAATTGTTGCCATTCTTAATTCTCCTATTAACCGTTAAATACTTTGTCCATACTGATACCACGCTCACCTGCAATCGTGTAAGCATCACGCATCTGAGTAAGTGCAGAGATTGTAGCCTTCACAAGGTTATGAGGGTTAGAAGAGCCCTTTGACTTTGCAATCACGTCGGTAACACCTACACTCTCAAGCACAGCACGCATAGCACCACCAGCCTTCAGACCAGTACCGGCTGCAGCTGGCTTCAGGAGCACCTGAGCACCACCGAATGAGACTTCAACTTCATGAGGTACTGTACCTTTCAATACAGGCACCTTAACGAGGTTCTTCTTTGCAGACTCAACGCCTTTTGAGATAGCTGTTGTTACCTCACCGGCCTTACCAAGACCCCAGCCGATAACACCCTTGCCATCACCTACAACGACGATAGCAGCGAATGTGAATGTACGACCACCTTTTGTAACCTTGGTCACACGGTTGATAGCAACCAGACGATCTTTCAATTCTACGTCACTATTTACTTTTACTTTATTCATTGCCATAATCGTTTAGAATTTAAGTCCACCTTCTCTGGCTGCATCGGCAAGTGCCTGCACACGGCCATGATAGAGATATCCGTTACGGTCGAATACGACTGCTTCGATGCCAGCGGCCTTTGCCTTTTCAGCAACAAGTGCACCGACTTTCTTTGCCTGTTCAATCTTAGCCAGTTTCTCAAGGCCAAGCGAAGAAGCTGAAGCGAGCGTCTTACCTGTCAAATCATTAATTACCTGAGCATAAATCTGCTTGTTAGAGCGGAAAACACTAAGACGTGGACGCTCAGCCGTTCCATTTACACTCTTGCGAATGCGGAACTTTATCTTAATTCGTCTTTCTACTTTCTTTGTTGTCATAATCGTAAAATCAATTAAAATTACTTAGCTGCAGCGGTCTTACCAGACTTTCTGCGAATAACCTCACCCTGGAACAGGATACCCTTTCCTTTGTAAGGTTCAGGCATACGGAAAGAACGAATTTTAGCACAGATGAGACCAAGCAACTGCTTGTCGCAAGACTCGAGCGTAAGAATTGGGTTCTGATTTCTTTCTGACTTCGACTCCACCTTGACTTCTTTTGGAAGTTCCATAAAGATAGGGTGAGTATAGCCGAGTGAGAATTCAATAAGATTACCTTGGTTAGAAACACGATAACCTACACCTACGAGTTCGAGTACCTTCTTGTAGCCCTCACTTACACCGACAACCATGTTGTTTACCAATGAACGATAAAGACCATGGAAAGCCTGCTTCTGCTTTACATTTACAGGACTGTTTTCATCAACGGTGAAAGTAATCTGACCATCTGCAATCTCCATCTTGATGGATGGATCAACAAACTGAGAGAGTTCACCCTTTGGGCCTTTGACTGTAACTACATTTGTCTTTTCATCGAAGTTGACATTAACTCCTGATGGAATACTAATTGGCAATTTACCTATTCTTGACATATTAAAATCCTCCAATTAATAAATGTAGCAAAGAACCTCACCACCAATCTTCAAAGCGGTGGCTTCCTTGTCTGTCATTACACCTTGGGATGTAGATAAGATTGCGATACCTAATCCGTTAATTACTCTCGGCATGTCCTTGTAACCGGTGTACTTTCGGAGACCTGGTGTAGACACGCGCTTCAAACTCTTGATAGCACTCTGCTTTGTTGAAGGATTGTACTTCAGTGCGACCTTGATTGAACCCTGGGGACCATCTTCAACGAACTTGTAGTTCAGAATGTATCCCTTCTCGAAGAGGATCTTAGTGATCTCTTTCTTCAAGTTAGACGCAGGAACTTCAACTACACGGTGATGAGCCATGATTGCATTTCTGAGTCTTGTCAGATAATCTGCTATTGGATCTGTCATAAAATATAAATGTTTAATTAATCGGGACTACCCCGACAATATTAAAAAAATAATCCGTTTGAAAAACGATTGAAGTAAAGTGAGTGATATTCTCTGTCAAGACAACTGCTGTCAGATGAATTTCCAATCTGCATCAGGTTACGGTGTGATTTGCATCAGATCAGCGTGTAATATGAGTCATCTCACCACGCAATATGCGTCAGATTGCAAAGCATTGTGCAACAGTCTGTCTGTCAACACAAAAGACATCAATCACTTTCTTGAATATCGATTTTACCAGCTTGCCTTCTTCACTCCGGGAATCAAACCTGCTGATGCCATCTCACGGAACTGGATACGAGAGAGACCGAACTGGCGGATATACCCTTTAGGACGGCCTGTAATCTTGCAACGGTTGTGGAGACGGATAGGGTTAGCATTCTTTGGAATAGCCTGGAGTTTACGAGCTGCCTCGTAAGCTTCAGCAGGATCCTCAGAAGTAGCGATGATCTTTTTCAGAGCTGCGCGCTTTTCAGCGTAACGAGCAACAAGCTTTGCACGCTTAATTTCGCGGGCTTTCATTGATTCTTTTGCCATATTCCTTAATCGTTTTTAGCGTTCTTGAATGGAAGACCGAAAGCCTTGAGCAGCGCAAGACCTTCTTCGTCAGTCGCAGCTGAAGTTACGAAGGTGATGTTCATACCCTGGATGCGGTCGATCTCATCGATATTAATCTCTGGGAAGATAATCTGCTCGGTAATACCCAAAGTGTAGTTACCGCGGCCATCGAGCTTGGTAGCGATACCCTTGAAGTCACGGATACGTGGAAGAGAAACGCGGATGAGCTTCTCAAGGAACTCATACATGCGCTCACCACGCAATGTCACCATAACACCGATTGGCATCTTCTTACGAAGCTTGAAGTTTGCAATATCCTTCTTAGAATAGGTTGCAACAGCCTTCTGACCAGTGATTGCTGTGATTTCATTAACTGCTACGTCAACAATCTTCTTGTCCTGTGTAGCATCGCCGAGACCCTGATTAATCACAATCTTCTTCAAGACAGGAACCTGCATTGCCGAAGAATAGTTGAACTGCTTCTGAAGTGCAGGAGCAATGGTCTCCTTATATACTTTCTTTAACTGTGCTGTATCCATTACTTAATTTCCTCCCCTGACTTTTTAGCGATACGAATCACGTTCTTGCCTTCATGCTTGATGGCAACACGAGTGGCCTTGCCACTCTTTGGATCGATCAGACTCAGATTTGAAATATGAATAGAAGCCTCCTGCTTTACGATGCCTCCCTGGGGGTTCTTAGCTGAAGGCTTGGTGCTCTTTGAAACGAGGTTTACTCCCTCTACGATAGCACGGTTCTTGCTAACCAACACCTTGAGCACTTTACCAGTCTTGCCCTTGTCGCTTCCGGCAAGAACAACAACTTTGTCGTCTTTTCTTATATGTAATTTACTCATTACTTACTTGTTTTATGATTAATTAAAGAACCTCTGGTGCCAAAGAAACAACCTTCATATTCACAGTGCGAAGCTCACGTGCAACAGGGCCGAAGATACGGCTTCCACGAAGTTCGCCTGCATTGTTGAGCAACACACAAGCGTTGTCGTCGAAACGGATGTAAGAACCATCGGCACGACGGATTTCTTTCTTTGTGCGAACGATCAAAGCCTTTGATACTGCACCCTTTTTCAAATCACTTGATGGGATGACGTTCTGGACAGCTACCACAATAACGTCACCGACACTGGCATAACGACGGCGGGTACCACCAAGAACACGGATACATTTAGCCTCACGTGCGCCGCTGTTATCACATACTGTAAGTTTTGATTCTGCCTGTATCATAATTACTTAGCTTTTTCAACAATTTGTACTAATCTCCATCTCTTTGTCTTAGACAGAGGACGAGTTTCTATGATCTGCACTGTATCACCTACATTTGCCTCATTCTTCTCGTCATGAGCATGGTATTTCTTTGTCTTCTGAACAAACTTACCATAAATAGGGTGCTTCTCTTTGAACTTAGATGCAATAACAATGGTTTTATCCATTTTGTTGCTGATGACAACACCCTGTCTTACTTTTCTTAAATTTCTTGTTTCCATCTGGACCATTATTATTTATTAAGTTCTCTCTGACGAAGTTCTGTTTCGATGCGCGCGATATCACGACGAGCTGCCTTAATCTGTGATGGATTCTCAAGAGGTGCAATTGAATGGTTCAGCTTCAACTGGTTGAGCTGTGCCTTTGCATTCTCCAACTTCTCTGCCAATGCATTGACATCGAGTTCTTTCAATTCTTTCATCTTCATAGTTTAAGCGTTTTTATCGAAATCACGTCTAACAACAAACTTTGTCTTTACAGGAAGTTTCTGTGCTGCAAGGCGGAGAGCCTCTTTAGCAATATCAAAAGAAACTCCTTCTACTTCGAAGAGGATACGACCCGGTGTAACCGGTGCTACCCATCCAGCAGGATCACCCTTACCTTTACCCATACGTACATCGGCTGGTTTACGAGTGATTGGCTTATCAGGGAATATACGGATCCAGACCTGACCCTGACGGTTCATATAGCGGTTTACGGCTACACGAGCTGCCTCAATCTGACGGCTGTTAATCCACTTCGGCTCAAGTGTCTTGATACCGAAAGAACCAAAAGCCAGCTGTGTACCTCTGTGCGCGTTGCCTTTATTGCCGCGTCCATCTTGAGGTCTTCTATATTTTACTCTTTTTGGCTGTAACATGATAGCTTCTACTTTTAACGGTTATTGTTTCTCTTACGATTACCGCGGCCATTACGACCATTAGAACGGCCACCATTCTGCTTCTCCTGAGTAAAGTTAGGTGTAAGTTCACGCTTACCGTAAACCTCACCACGGCAAATCCATACTTTAATACCCAGAAGGCCTACCTTTGTGAGGGCCTCAGTTGCACAGTAATCGATGTCTGCACGGAATGTATGCAAAGGAGTACGCCCCTCTTTGAACATTTCCTTACGGGCCATTTCAGCGCCGTTCAGACGACCTGTAATTTGAACCTTGATACCTTCAGCACCTGCACGCATCGTGTTCTGAACAGCCATCTTGATGGCACGACGGTAAGAAATCTTACCCTCCACCTGGCGAGCGATGTTGTTGGCCACGATGTTAGCGTCGAGTTCAGGCTTCTTTACTTCAAATATATTGATTTGGATGTCTTTCTTATAGAGCTTCTTCAACTCTTCCTTAAGTTTATCAACATCCTGACCACCTTTACCAATGACGATACCCGGACGGGCAGTACAAATAGTGATGGTGACGAGTTTCAACGTACGCTCGATGACGATACGAGAAACACTGGCCTTAGCCAGACGCTCGTTGAGATACTTACGGATTTTGCAATCCTCTACGAGATTGTCTCCGAAGTTCTTGCCACCAAACCAATTTGAATCCCAACCACGGATAATACCAAGTCGGTTGCTTATTGGATTAACTTTCTGTCCCATTCTATTCTTATTTTTCGTCGTTAGTTTTGGCATCAACAAACAAAGTCACGTGATTTGAACGCTTGCGGATTCTGTAACCACGACCCTGTGGTGCAGGTCTCATACGTTTCATTGTAACACCTTCATCAACGAAGACTTTGCTGATATACAATTCACCGTCTTCAGCTTTGCGGTCATTCTTTGTCTCCCAGTTAGCAATTGCTGAGCGAAGTAATTTCTCAACGTCTGCAGCAGCCTGCTTTTTAGAGAACTTAAGTACTCCGAGGGCACGACTAACTTCCATACCACGAATCATGTCTACAACGTAGCGCATCTTGCGTGGAGAAGAAGGAACTCCCTTGAGCTTTGCGAAGTACAGATTTTTGCGAGCTTCCTTAATTTTCTCAGCTGCGATATGTTTTCTTGCTCCCATTATTATTCTTATTTGTTAAATGGATTAACCCCGCTTACTTCTTGTTATTACCAGAGTGACCACCGAAACGGCGTGTAGGTGCAAACTCTCCGAGCTTGTGACCAACCATATTCTCAGTAATGTAGACAGGGATAAATTTGTTTCCGTTATGAACTGCAACAGTGTGTCCCACAAAATCAGGGGAAATCATTGATGCTCTGGCCCAAGTCTTCACTACACTCGACTTACCACTCTCGTTCATAGCGAGAATCTTCTTCTCGAGCGATACGTTGATATATGGACCTTTTTTTAATGAACGACTCATAATTTACTCTTTATTTTTTGTTAGCTCTTTCGATAATATACTTGTTTGAAAGCTTCTTTGGTGCACGAGTCTTGAGACCCTTAGCGTAAAGACCCTTACGAGAACGTGGATGTCCACCACTCTGACGACCTTCACCACCACCCATCGGGTGATCAACAGGGTTCATAACAACACCACGGTTGTGTGGGCGACGACCCAACCAGCGAGAGCGACCAGCCTTACCAGACTGCTCCAATGCATGATCAGAGTTACCAACACTACCTACTGTAGCTTTACAAGCACTCAAAATCTGGCGAGTTTCACCAGAAGGGAGCTTAATAACACAATAACTGCCCTCACGAGAAGTCAACTGAGCAAAGTTACCAGCCGAACGAACAAGCAAAGCACCCTGCCCCGGACGCAATTCAATGTTATGAATTACCGTACCGACAGGAATGTTTGCAAGTGGAAGAGCATTACCGATTTCAGGAGCAGCCTCTGCACCAGACATCAGTGTAGCACCTACCTGCAGTCCGTTAGGAGCAATAATGTAACGTTTTTCACCATCAGCGTAGAACAAAAGTGCAATGCGAGCAGATCTGTTAGGATCATACTCGATTGTCTTTACTACAGCTGGAACACCATCTTTCTCTCGCTTGAAGTCTATCAAACGATACTTCTGCTTATGGCCACCGCCAATGTAGCGAACGGTCATTTTACCAGTGTTGTTTCGACCACCGGTAGAACGTTTGCCGTAAACGAGAGACTTCTCTGGCACGGATGCAGTAATATCCTCGAACGTGCCAATAACCTTGTGTCTTTGTCCCGGTGTAACCGGGTTTAATTTACGTACTGCCATTTTTTATTTTAAATATTGCTGTAAAAATCAATTGTGTCGCCATCCTTTACAGTGACGATTGCCTTCTTGAACGCATTCTTCTGACCTTTAATGAGACCAGCCTTTGTATAACGGCTTGAACGCTTACCGGCATAGCGAAGTGTATTCACATCAACTACTGTAACATTATATAGGGCCTCGACTTCCTTCTTAATTTGGAGTTTATTAGCCTCTGGACGAACGATAAAGCCATACCGACTTGGGTTCTTCTCAGTAATCTTGGTTTGCTTCTCAGTAACCAATGGTTTAATGATAAATGCCATAATCTAATTCTCCTTTTTACTTATTTAAGATTCCGTCAATAGCCTTAAGCGCACTTTCAGCAATTACAACAACATCTGCATTCAAAACTTTATACGAATTGAGCGATGTTGCTGTCATCACTTCTGCACCCTGAATATTACGAGCGGACAAATATACGTTTTTATTTACTTCTGGCAAAAGAACAAGTGTCTTCTTACCTTCGACTTTAATATTTTTTGTAAAATTTACAAATTCTTTAGTCTTAGGAGCCTCGAAATTAATGTCTTCTACTACAACAACAGCATTATCTTGAGCTTTGTAGGAGAGAGCTGATTTACGAGCAAGAACTTTTACCTTTTTGTTCAATTTGAAGTCATAATTACGTGGTTTAGGACCAAACACACGAGCACCACCTACCAATACAGGGGAGTTGATATCACCTCGACGGGCACCACCGCCACCTTTCTGGCGACCAAGTTTGCGAGTAGAACCACTCAGTTCGCTTCTTTCCTTTGTTTTTGCAGTACCTTGACGCTGTGCTGCAAGATACTGTTTAACATCAAGATAAAGCACGTGATCGTTAGGCTCAATTCCGAAGATAGCCTCATTGAGGTTTACCTTTCTTCCAGTCTCCTGACCGTTGATATTTAAAACGCTAACTTCCATTACTTTTTGATTAATACGGTTGAACCATTACATCCAGCAACAGATCCCTTTACAAGAAGGAGATTATGCTCTGGAATTACCTTTAACACTTGGAGATTCTGAGTAGTAACGCGATCACCACCCATCTGACCAGCCATACGCATGCCTTTGAAGACCTTCGCTGGATAAGAACAAGCACCGATAGAACCCGGCTTACGAGCTCGGTCATCCTGACCGTGAGTACTCTGGCCTACACCACCGAAACCATGGCGCTTAACGACACCCTGGAAACCTTTACCTTTAGAAGTACCTACTATATCTACAAATTTAGCGTCAGCGAAAAGTTCAACAGTAATTGTATCACCGAGGTTATGCTCCTCATCGAACTTGAACTCGGCCAAGTGCTTCTTTGGTGTTGTGCCTGCCTTCTTGAAGGTTCCCATCATTGGCTTGGAAGTACGATTTTCCTTTGCCTCCTCGAAACCCAACTGAAGTGCTTTGTAACCATCTTTTTCTTCTGTCTTTACTTGGGTTACAACACAAGGACCTGCTTCGATAACAGTGCACGGTACATTCTTACCGTCGGCACTGAAAACGGATGTCATTCCGATTTTTTTTCCAATTAATCCTGGCATTTCAATAAAAATTTAATCGATTAATAATTTACTCTCTTTGAATTAGACTTTAATCTCAACCTCTACTCCTGATGGCAACTCAAGTTTCATCAGCGCATCAACAGTCTTTGCTGTAGAACTATAGATGTCAATAAGACGCTTGAAGTCTGACAACTGGAACTGTTCACGTGCTTTCTTGTTAACGAAAGTTGAACGGTTCACGGTGTAAATGCGCTTATGCGTTGGCAATGGGATAGGGCCACTGACAATAGCACCTGTAGCTTTTACAGCCTTCACAATTTTCTCAGCTGACTTGTCAACCAGCATATGGTCGTAAGATTTCAGCTTAATTCTGATTTTCTGACTCATTGTTTGTAATTTATAAAATTATTAATAAAATGAAGCAAAGAGGTACGCAGTTTAAGAGTCATTCGCTAAACAGCGCCTCTATGCTTTGTAGTTTTTCTCAATTAGAGAAGTTCTGCATGACCATGAACCTCTTCAAGCACAGCCTTAGCAATGCTGGTAGATAGTGCTGCATGGTGATCATACTCCATAGAAGAAGTTGCACGGCCAGAAGTGATAGTACGCAGAGCTGTTACATAACCGAACATTTCTGCCAATGGAACCATTGCTTTCACGATACGTGCACCGCTACGAGCTTCTTCCATACCCTGAACAAGACCGCGACGCTTATTCAAGTCTCCGATAACATCACCCATATTCTCTTCAGGAGTAACGACCTCTACCTTCATGATAGGCTCCATCAGAACAGGACCAGCCTTCGGACAAAGTACCTTGAATGCCTGATGAGCAACCAATTCAAATGACAACTGGTCAGAGTCAACCGGGTGGAAGCTACCATCCGTCAATGTCACTTTCATGCCTGTCATTGGGAAACCTCCGAGAACACCGTTGCTCAAGCAATCAGCAAAGCCCTTCTGAACAGAAGGTATGAATTCCTTAGGCACGTTACCGCCTTTCACCTCATTGATGAACTGCAAGTCGCCTTCTGTGTAGTCTTCGTCCTTAGGAGCGATAGTTACATCAATACAAGCAAACTTACCACGACCACCAGACTGCTTCTTATAAGTTTCGCGACTCTGTGCCGTACGAGTAATAGCCTCCTTATAATTAACCTGAGGTTTACCTTGATTACATTCTACCTTGAACTCACGCTTCAAACGGTCGATAATAATATCAAGGTGAAGCTCACCCATACCGGAAATAATAGTTTGTCCACTCTGCTCATCTGTACGAACAGTAAAGGTTGGATCTTCCTCAGCAAGTTTAGCAAGACCGTTATCCATCTTGGCAACATCAGCCTGACTCTTTGGTTCAACAGCAATAGAAATCACCGTATCAGGGAATGTCATGGACTCCAATACGATTGGATGATTCTCATCACAGAGTGTATCACCGGTACGGATATCCTTGAAACCAACTCCTGCTCCAATATCACCTGCATCGATAGAATCCATAGGTATCTCCTGCTTAGAGTTCATCTGGAACAGACGACTGATGCGCTCACGCTTACCGGAGCGTGGATTGTATACATAAGAACCTGCAGCAATCTTACCCGAATAAACACGAAAGAACACCAAACGGCCCATGAATGGATCAGTAGCAATCTTGAAAGCAAGTGCAGAAGTCGGAGCATCCTCTGAAGGTTTACGATCCTCTTCCTCGTCAGTATCAGGATTAGTACCTACGATATTCGGTGTATCAAGTGGTGAAGGCAGGAATGCACATACATAATCAAGAAGTGGTTGCACACCTTTATTCTTGTATGAAGAACCGAGCAACATCGGGCAGCACTCCATTGCTACGGTACCCTTACGGATAGCACGAAGCAACATCTCTTCTGAGATTTCCTTACCATCAAGATAAAGTTCCATAACTTCATCATCAAAGTTTGCTGCACCCTCAACAAGTTTCTCACGCCATTCAGCAGCTTCATCAGCAAGGTCAGCAGGTATTTCTTCTACATCATACTCTGCGCCCATGGTCTCGTCATGCCACAAGATAGCCTTCATCTTAAGCAGGTCTACGACACCCTTGAAGTTTTCCTCTGCACCGATAGGTATCTGGATAGCAATAGGATTAGCACCCAAGATATCCTTCATCTGCTGAACCGTCTCAAAGAAGTTAGCTCCTGAACGGTCCATCTTGTTCACGTAACCGATACGTGGTACATTGTATTTATCAGCCTGACGCCATACGGTTTC
This sequence comes from Prevotella sp. HMSC077E09, assembly GCF_001814685.1. NCBI lineage: Bacteria > Pseudomonadati > Bacteroidota > Bacteroidia > Bacteroidales > Prevotellaceae > Prevotella > Prevotella sp. HMSC077E09. The sequence goes on from NZ_KV817495.1 coordinate 82,101, forward strand.
TGACTGTGGCTGAACACCATCAGCAGCAGAATAAGTAGCGACAGCACCATCAAGCACACGCAGAGAACGTTCAACTTCAGCTGTGAAGTCAACGTGTCCCGGAGTATCAATCAAGTTGATTTTATATGACTTGCCCTCGTAGTTCCAGTTACAAGTAGTGGCAGCAGAGGTAATTGTAATACCGCGCTCCTGCTCCTGAGCCATCCAGTCCATTGTAGCTGCACCATCATGAACCTCACCAATCTTGTGAGTCTTACCTGTATAGAACAGGATACGTTCTGATGTAGTAGTCTTACCAGCATCAATGTGGGCCATGATACCGATGTTACGAGTCAAATGTAAATCGCGATTTGCCATTTTCTTTTTACCTTTATTGATTAGAATCTGAAATGAGCGAATGCACGGTTAGCCTCTGCCATGCGGTGCATATCTTCCTTACGCTTGAATGCACCACCCTGATTGTTGTATGCATCCATAATCTCAGCAGCAAGCTTCTCTGCCATTGACTTTCCACCGCGCTTACGGGCGAAAGCAATCAAATTCTTCATTGAGATACTCTCCTTACGATCAGGACGGATTTCCGTAGGAACCTGGAAAGTAGCACCACCGATACGGCGACTCTTTACCTCAACCTGAGGAGTGATGTTATCCAAAGCCTGCTTCCAGATTTCGAGTGCAGGCTTTTCTTCCTTAGCCATCTTCTCATTCACTGTATCAAGAGCTTTGTAGAAAATCTCGTATGAAATGGTCTTCTTACCATCATACATCAAATGGTTCACGAACTTTGAAACCTTTTGGTCATTGTAAACTGGATCCGGAAGGATCACACGTTTCTTTGGTTTTGCTTTTCTCATTTTGTTTTGAAAAATAAATTCTGCTTGGGGTTGTTATTCATGTTCTTCAATATCCGCACCCGGACATTTACTCAACCTGCGTTCAACAATTCTCCAGCAAAACGTTTGAATAAAAAAATCTTTGGCCTTGTAATTTACTTCTTACCTGCCTTTGGACGCTTAGCACCATACTTTGAACGACGCTGTGTACGGTTTGCAACGCCTGCGGTATCAAGTGTACCACGAACGATGTGATAGCGTACACCAGGAAGGTCTTTCACACGACCACCACGAACAAGTACAATACTATGTTCCTGAAGGTTGTGACCTTCTCCAGGGATGTAAGAGTTTACTTCCTTCTGGTTTGTCAAACGAACACGAGCAACCTTACGCATTGCTGAGTTAGGCTTCTTAGGAGTCGTTGTGTAAACACGAACACAAACACCACGACGCTGTGGACAGTTGTCCAAAGCCGGAGACTTGCTCTTGTCTACGATGTCCTTTCTGCCTTTTCTTACTAACTGTGAAATTGTAGGCATAATTTTACTTTTTAATTTATATATTTTATTTTGTTTATTATCAACAAATTACGAACAGTGCTCAATAAAGCCTATTTCGGGCTGCAAAGGTACAAACAAATCTTCAAACTACCTAATTATAAAGACGACATAAAGTCTACATCTTATGCAAATTTGCAAGATATAGACTTTATTAACATTTATTTTGAATAAACAAAAACCTCCCCCCACTCACTTCCAAGGAGGAGAGTTCCGAACTGATAAGGTTTTATTTGCCAGTAGTTCTTTATGTCCTTTATATAACAGAACACTCAAAACAAGCAGACTTCGCTTATCATTCTCACATAAAACATACAAGATATAGTATTGACATCCCATTCTAAGAAGCCTATCGCAAGTTCATTCTCCCCTCCCTTGGGAGGGGCAGGAGTAGGTATCAGCGGCTTCCCTACGACTCTGTTTCCGGCATCTTGAATGGCGTGGCTATTCGATCTTGCTGCTCTGGAATTGTGATTTTACCAAACTGCTGCTCGTAGTTATACAGGTTTTCCTGCAAAGCCTGAAGCAAACGCTTGGCATGTTCGGGAGCCATGACGACACGAGCACTGACCTCCGGCTTTGGCATCCCTGGCAACATTGTTGCAAAATCAAGCACAAAATCAGAACTTGAATGCGTTATCAGAGCCAGATTAGCATAGACACCTTTCGCTATTTCCGGTTTCAAATCTATTTGCAGACCCTGCTGCTGATTGTTATCATTTTCCATATATAATAATGTATATAAAAGATTGTTGTTTAACTTATGGCAAAGATAAGAAAAAAACTTGAAACCACAAGAAACATCTCATTTAAGAATAGATAACAAATACAGTCGCATTCCATTTCCATAAAATAATGCTTTAATTATGATTCACGCTGTCAAATGAGATTTATTCTATAAACATTTTGTAAATTTGCATACAACAGTGGGATTGTTCTATGTCATGCAAATACATGAATACCATGGAAATTCTTAGGACTATATCCCGTCAACACAATGCAGGCAATTGCAATTTCGAATTAAAATTTGTAATTTTAAGGGTATGGAAATAGCTATCATTGGTGGTGGTGCAGCTGGATTCATGGCTGCTATCACAGCGCAAAAGACTGATCCGGCAAGCAAAGTAACAATCTTTGAACGGGCACAGAAAGTGCTGGCAAAGGTAGAAATCACAGGTGGCGGACGCTGTAATGTCACAAACAGCTTTGCCACTATCACGGATATGAAGCAGGCTTATCCGCGTGGAGACAAGCTCATGAAACGACTGATGAAAACATTCAGCTATGAAGATACTTACAAATGGTTTGAGAAACATGGTGTTCCATTAGTGACACAGGATGATGAATGCGTCTTTCCAAAGGCACAGGATGCTCATGCTGTCATCGACTGCTTAGTGCGCCAGGCTCGCGAATTAGAAATAACGGTGTGTTGTAAACATCGACTCACAGACATCCGTCAGAAAGAAGATGGAAGTTTTGAACTTATGTTTGAGAAAGCTTCTCATCGCAGTTTCCACCGTGTCATCGTGACAACAGGAGGATCGCCCCATGCCCGTGGATTGGATTATCTTGCTCGTCTTGGGCACAAAATAGAGCAACCTGTACCCTCGCTCTTTACATTTAATATCACAGACCGTTCTTTCTGCAATCTGATGGGAACGGTTGCAGACCCTGTTGTGACGGCAATACCGGGCACAAAGATGCGTGCAGAAGGAGCATTGCTTGTGACCCATTGGGGCATGAGTGGTCCGGCTGTCTTGAAATTGTCGTCATATGCTGCCCGCTGGCTCGCAGAACACGATTACAAGTCTCCGCTTGCTGTCAGCTGGACAGGCAGACGGACACGGCAGGAAGTAGAAGAAGAACTCTTGCAATTGCAGACTATTAATCCGCGCAAGCAACTTGGTACACTGCATCCCCTTGGACTTCCTTCACGCTTATGGCTCTATATTTTGAACAAACTCGGTTTGAACACAGCAAAACCATGGGGAGAAATCGGCCGTAAGACACTGAACCGTTTGGTAGAGACGTTAGTCAACGACCAGTACACCATTGCGGACAAAGGTTCTTTCCGTGAGGAGTTCGTGACTTGTGGCGGTGTAAGTCTTCAATCGGTCAATGTAAAAACGCTCGAAAGCAAAGTTTGTCCGGGTCTGTTCTTTGCAGGAGAAGTTTTGGATATCGATGCCATTACAGGAGGGTTCAACCTGCAAGCAGCATGGACAACAGGAGTCGTGGCAGGGCTATCGGCTGCCAGTCATTGATAAAACAGACTCTTTTTGCAGGATATTAATAAACCATGAATAAAAGCAATACAAGTCAATTGATTTCTGTGGTCATACCCATATATAATGCAGAAGACACACTTCGCGAGTGTGTGCAAAGCGTTTTGAGACAATCTTATCCTGATTATGAATTGATTTTAGTTGACAATGGTAGCAGCGATAACAGTTCTACAATTTGCGATGAGTATGCAAATCTGGTGAATGTCACCATCATTCATCAACAGAACAAAGGTCGAACTGCTGCCAGACATAAAGGAGTAAAGAATGCAAAGGGCGCATGGATAGCTTTTGTTGACTCTGACGACCAATTAGAACCACATGCCCTCGAAAAATTTTCAGAACGGATTGACGAGCAAACCGACATTATCTTCGGCAATGGGTCATCCTTGCCCATACCTGAAACCAAAACTATAGGAATTCAGAATTTCAGACACCTTGCAGTGCTTGGAGAAGGAACTATTGGCGTCCCATGGGGAAGTTTATTCAGAAAAGAATTGCTCACACCCTATATCTTCGATTTACCGAAAGAGTTAGAGATGGGTGAAGACTATATTTATTGGCTTAGAATGATTTTTACAACCGAGCGTTCAGTAGCTGTCATCAAGGAAAATCTCTATAGAAAAGGCATCGAACACACCAGCAACAACTTTCATTGGACAGCTGCATATTGCCAGATGCTCAACATCTTCCGCATGAACGCGATACCAGAGAAACAACAACCAGAGTTTCTTGCAAACACTGTCACAGACAGAATAACTAACCTATTAGCTGTTGCAGTATGCGAACCTCGCAGCAAATGGATACGTCATCCCTTTTATCTCGAACTTCGGACAGACATGAAGAAAACAGCAATCACATTCACCCCAAAACAGTATATCTTCCTCTCTATCCTCAACCGAAGACTCAGACGGTTATATTACATACTGTCAAAACAAATACACAAATTCAGATAGCAACAGAAGCTTTGAGTTACAGTAAGAGAGAAATTAAGACCTATGAGTAATAGAAGAGAACACCTAATATAAGTCATTTTCTTTAATACTCCATTTTATCGCCTTGCAATTTGCATCAAATCACCACGCATTTTGAGTCAAATCAGAGCGTGAGTTGAGTCAGGTTACCCGATGATATGACTTGAGTTACACCGCAAAAATAACGCATCCAATGCCCTACTCTACCATAAAGAGCATGTAAGAAAGGCTGAAATTGAAGGATTGTAAACAAAAAAGGCTGCGACATTTCTGCCACAGCCTTATATAGAATTACGAATATAATCTTTTATTCTGTAACGACCTCACGCTCTGTGAAGTCGAGCACATTCTTGCGGTTAGCCTGCATGCGCTCATATTCTTCTTTCGAGCCTACAACTAATTTGTCCCACTGGCGGAGACCAGTACCTGCAGGTATCAAGTGACCGCAGATTACATTTTCCTTCATGCCTTCGAGACGATCCTGCTTACCGCGGATAGCAGCCTCGTTGAGTACCTTGGTTGTTTCCTGGAACGAAGCAGCACTCATGAAGCTCTTGGTTGCAAGAGCTGCGCGTGTGATACCCTGGAGAATCTGAGTTGAAGTTGCAGCAACGGCATCACGCACCTGAACCGGTTTCAAGTCGCGGCGCTTCAAGGAAGAGTTCTCATCGCGGAGTTTGCGGGCTGAAACAATCTGACCAGCCTTCAGAACCTCTGAATCACCAGCATCAGTTACTACCTTCTTACCCCAGATGCGGTCGTTCTCTTCAGCAAAGTCGAGCTTATCAACCATTTCCTGTTCAAGGAATGTCGTATCTCCCGGATCGTCAATGCGAACCTTACGCATCATCTGACGAACAATGATTTCGAAGTGTTTATCGTTAATCTTCACACCCTGGAGACGGTAAACATCCTGAACTTCATTCACGATATACTCCTGAACGGCCGTAGGACCCTTGATTGCCAAGATGTCGCTCGGTGTGATAACACCATCAGAAAGTGGTGTACCGGCACGCACGGCATCATGCTCCTGTACAAGTATCTGCTTGGAAAGTGATACAAGATACTTCTTCTGATCACCAGTCTTGGAGGTAACGATAATCTCGCGGTTGCCACGTTTCACCTTGCCCATAGTTACCTCACCGTCGATTTCAGAAACGACTGCAGGATTAGATGGGTTGCGAGCTTCAAAGAGCTCGGTTACACGAGGAAGACCACCGGTGATATCGCCGGCACCACCAACGGCACGAGGAATCTTGACTAACGTTGTACCTGTTCTGACAGTAGCACCGTCTTCTACGACAACGTGCCCACCTACAGGGAAGTTATAGGTACCGATGACCTCGCCATTGGCACCGATAATGTCACAGGCTGGAAGCTTTGACTTATCCTTGGAATCGGTGATGATCTTTTCAGTCAGACCTGTTGTATCATCGGTTTCTGCATGGAACGTAACACCTTCAACAACATCTTTAAACTTCAACGTACCTGCATACTCAGATACGATGACAGCATTGAATGGGTCCCACTTAGCAATAAGGTCGCCCGGTTTTACGCGGTTGCCCTGCTTGAAGTAGAGTGAAGAACCATAAGGTACGTTGAGCGTACTCAATACGATCTCGGTGTTAGGATCTACGAAGCGTATTTCGGCCAAACGGCTCACAACCATCTGGCAGTCCTTGTCGTCATCATCCTTGAACGGAACCGTACGAAGTTCATCGAACTCAACCTTAGCTTCGTTCTTGGCAACAATGCTTGCATTGGCTGCAGCGTTACCAGCGACACCACCGGCGTGGAACGTACGGAGGGTCAACTGTGTACCCGGCTCACCAATAGCCTGTGCAGCAATGACACCGGCAGCCTCGCCAAGCTGTACCATACGGGCTGTAGCAAGGTTACGACCATAACACTTCATACATACGCCATGCTTGCTTTCACAGGTGAGCACCGAACGGATCTCAACCATTTCGATAGGAGATTCATCGATAATCTTAGCCTTGTCCTCATTGATTTCCTCGCCAGCACGAACGATGATTTCGCCCGTTGTTGGGTGGATAACATCGTGAACAGATACACGGCCAAGAATACGTTCATAGAGTGAGGAGATAATCTCATCGCCATTCTTCAACGCACGGCATTCAAGACCACGCAGTGTACCACAGTCTTCCTCAGTGATAATCACATCATGGGATACGTCGACAAGACGACGGGTCAGATAACCTGCATCGGCTGTTTTCATAGCGGTATCGGCCAAACCCTTACGGGCACCGTGAGAAGAAATAAAGTATTCGAGCACAGACATACCTTCCTTGAAGTTAGAAAGGATAGGGTTCTCGATAATCTGCTGACCTTCGGCACCTGCCTTCTGTGGCTTAGCCATCAGACCACGCATACCGGAAAGCTGCTTAATCTGATCCTTAGAACCACGGGCACCGGAGTCGAGCATCATATATACAGCGTTGAAACCTTGATCGGCCTCGGTCATCTGCTTCATCAAAATGTTACCAAGGTCATTGTTGACATGGGTCCATGCATCAATTACCTGATTGTAGCGCTCGGTATCTGTGATGAAACCCATTTCGTAGTTAGCTTTGATCTGATCAACTTCAGCCTGGCCCTTGCCAACAATCTTAGCTTTCTCCTCCGGGATAATAATATCATCGAGGTTGAAAGAAAGACCTGCAACATAAGCCATACGATAACCCAAGTTCTTGATACCGTCAAGGAATGAGCAGGCACGAGCCATACCGACCGCCTTGATTACATCAGAGATAATGCCACGCAAGGTTTTCTTTGAAATGACATCATTGAAGAAGCCTACTTCATCGGGAATGATCTGATTGACAATGACACGACCAACAGAAGTTTCAACCATATGGCGAACAGGTTTGTCATCAACCAAATCTTCAACAATACACTTAATCTTGGCATGCAGATCGCAGCGACCTTCATTGTGTGCAATGATAGCCTCTTCCGGGCCATAGAATGTCAGACCTTCACCCTGTGCACCAGGACGCATCTTGGTGATATAGTAAAGACCAAGCACCATATCCTGAGAAGGAACGGTGATAGGAGCACCATTGGCTGGGTTCAGAATGTTGTGGCTCTGAAGCATCAGTATCTGTGCCTCAAGAACAGCCTCATTGCTCAATGGAAGGTGAACAGCCATTTGGTCACCATCGAAGTCGGCATTGAACGCCGTACAAGCCAATGGATGAAGCTGAATAGCCTTACCTTCAATAAGTTTTGGCTGGAAAGCCTGAATACCCAAACGGTGAAGTGTCGGTGCACGGTTCAACATGACAGGATGACCCTTCATCACGTTCTCAAGAATATCCCAGATAACCGGCTCACGGCGGTCTACAATCTTCTTGGCACTCTTAACAGTTTTCACGATACCGCGCTCAATAAGCTTACGGATAATGAATGGTTTATACAGTTCGGCAGCCATGAGTTTAGGCAAACCACACTCGCCCATCTTCAATTCAGGACCTACAACGATAACTGAACGCGCTGAATAGTCAACACGTTTACCAAGGAGGTTCTGACGGAAACGTCCCTGCTTACCCTTCAAAGAGTCAGAGAGAGACTTCAACGGGCGGTTGCTTTCGCTCTTCACTGCTGAAGCTTTGCGAGAGTTGTCGAACAAAGAGTCGACAGCTTCCTGGAGCATACGCTTCTCATTACGGAGGATTACTTCAGGAGCCTTGATTTCCATCAGTCGTTTCAAACGATTGTTACGAATGATGACACGACGATAGAGATCGTTCAAGTCAGAGGTTGCAAAACGGCCACCATCCAACGGAACAAGCGGACGAAGCTCTGGCGGAATAACAGGAACAATCTTCATGATCATCCACTCAGGCTTGTTGACTCCCTTCGATGCACGGAAAGCCTCTACAACCTGAAGGCGCTTCAAAGCTTCGGTCTTGCGCTGCTGGCTGCCGTCATTGTTTGCACGGTCGCGCAATTCATAGCTAAGACCATCAAGGTCGATATCCATCAACAAATCATAGATAGCCTCGGCACCCATCTTGGCAACGAACTTATTAGGATCGCTGTCATCAAGATAGTCGTTGTTAGGATCTACCTGATTATCAAGAATATCGAAGTATTCATCTTCTGACAGAAGATCCATCTTGTGAGAACCATTCAGTTCTACACCGTCAGCATCCTTCTTGCCTTCCATAGCACCTGGTTTGATGACGATATACTTTTCGTAGTAAATGACAGCATCAAGCTTCTTGGTTGGCAGACCAAGCAGATAACCAATCTTGTTGGGCAATGAACGGAAATACCAGATATGTGCAACCGGCACAACGAGTTCTATATGACCAGAACGCTCACGACGTACTTTCTTCTCAGTCACTTCTACACCGCATCGGTCACAGACAATGCCTTTATAGCGAATACGCTTATACTTTCCACAGGCACACTCATAGTCGCGTGTAGGACCAAAGATGCGTTCACAGAAAAGACCATCGCGTTCAGGCTTGTATGTTCGATAATTTATGGTTTCAGGTTTGGTAACCTCACCATACGAATTTTCCAGGATTTCCTCCGGAGAGGCAAGTCCAAGGGTAATTTTCGTGAAATTATTCTTTACTTTTGAATCTTTCTTAAAAGCCATATTTATCTTTCAATTAGGGTGTTCACATTAATCGAGTTTGATGCTCAGACCAAGACCACGAAGTTCATGCAGTAATACGTTGAGTGACTCTGGAATACCAGGTGTCGGCATTGGGTCACCTTTCACGATAGCCTCGTAAGCCTTGCTACGTCCAACGGTATCATCTGACTTGATAGTCAGAATCTCTTGCAATACGTGGCTTGCACCAAAGGCTTCGATAGCCCAGACTTCCATTTCTCCGAAACGCTGACCACCAAACTGTGCCTTACCTCCAAGTGGCTGTTGTGTAATAAGTGAGTATGGGCCGATTGAACGGGCATGCATCTTATCCTCAACCATGTGGCCTAACTTCAAGAAGTAGGTGATACCTACAGTTGCAGGCTGGTCGAACTTCTCACCTGTTTCACCGTCATAGATATAGGTAGAACAGAGGTTAGGCAGGCCAGCCTTGTCGGTCCATTCTTTCAAGTCCTCCAACTTAGCACCATCAAAGATTGGTGTTGCAAACTTACATCCCAACTTCTGACCGGCAGCACCAAGGATAGCCTCGAAAATCTGTCCCAAGTTCATACGGGAAGGCACACCCATTGGGTTAAGTACTAAGTCTACAGGACGACCGTCTTCAAGGAACGGCATATCCTCTGTGCGGACAACCTTTGAAACAATACCCTTGTTACCATGGCGACCGGCAAGCTTGTCACCAACCTGTATCTTACGCTTCTTGGCAACATAGACCTTAGCCATCTGCAGAATACCAGAAGGAAGTTCGTCGCCGATTGAAATAGCAAACTTCTTGCGCTTCATTTCAGCATCAAGCAGCTTATACTTGCGGATATAGTTCATGATGAGTTTCTGAATGAGTGCATTCGTGTGGTCATCATCTGTCCAGTTGTTACTCTGGATTCCATCAAACTCAAGGTTCTTCAATGTAGGAACAGTGAACTTGCTACCCTTGGTAATAATCTCAGCACCAGTGTAATCTTTCACACCTTGAGAAATCTTACCTTCAGTAAGCGTCATCAGTTTGTCTACAAGAATATCCTTCAAGTCGTTGTTCTTTGCCTCATACTCTTCATCTATCTTTGCAAGGAGTATCTTATCCTGCTTCTTGGAATCGCGGGTCTTAACAGCACGAGAGAATAGTTTCTTGTCAATGACGACACCGCTCAAAGAAGGATTGGCCTTCAATGAAGAGTCTTTCACATCGCCAGCCTTATCACCAAAGATTGCACGGAGCAACTTCTCTTCAGGAGAAGGATCGCTCTCACCCTTTGGAGAAATCTTACCAATGAGGATATCACCTGGTTCTACACGTGCACCAACACGGATTACACCATTATCATCGAGATCTTTGGTTGCTTCCTCACTGACGTTTGGAATATCTGATGTGAATTCCTCAACACCACGCTTGGTCTCACGAACATCAAGAGAATATTCGTCTACGTGAACAGAGGTAAGCACATCTTCGCGCACCATACGCTCTGAAATAACGACAGCATCCTCGTAGTTGTAACCCTTCCAAGGGATATAGGCAACAAGCAAGTTGCGACCAAGTGCCAATTCACCGTTTTCAGTAGCATAGCCTTCTGTCAGGATATCTCCTGCCTTGACACGCTGCCCCTTATCACAGATAGGACGAAGGTCGATGGTCATATTCTGATTGGTACGACGGAACTTTGGAATGCGATACTCCTTCAATGCAGGTTCGAAGCTGACAAACTCGTCTTCTTCTGTGCGGTCATAAAGAATGCGAATTGTCGTTGCATCAACATATTCGATAACACCGTCACCTTCAGCTGTAATCATTGTACGTGAATCCTCACATACCTGCTTCTCAAGTCCGGTACCTACAATAGGTGCATCATTGTGAATCAATGGCACAGCCTGACGCATCATATTACATCCCATCAATGCACGGTGACCGTCATCATGCTCCAAGAATGGAATCAAGGAAGCTGAAACAGATGCAATCTGCTGTGGTGAAACGTCTACCAAATCAACCTGGTCAGGAGTTACTACTGGGTAGTCTGCATCCTGACGACACTTTACCGTATCTCTCTGGAAGGCACCATCTACAGAAAGAGGTGCGTTTCCTTGACCAATAATCTTGTCTTCTTCCTCTTCTGCTGTCAGATAAACAACATCCTTGTTATCCATGTCTACTTTTGCATTGTTAACCTTACGATAAGGGGTAACGATGAAACCAAGATCATTGATCTTTGCATAGATACAGAGGGAAGATATCAAACCGATATTTGGCCCTTCAGGACTCTCAATTGGACAGAGACGACCATAGTGAGTATAGTGTACATCGCGAACCTCGAAACCTGCACGCTCACGTGACAGACCACCAGGGCCAAGGGCAGACAGACGACGCTTGTGAGTAACCTCGGCAAGTGGGTTTGTCTGGTCCATGAACTGGCTCAACGGATTGGTTCCAAAGAACGAGTTGATAACGCTTGAGATAGTCTTTGCATTAATAAGATCAGTCGGAGTGAACACTTCATTGTCACGAACGTTCATACGCTCACGAATAGTGCGGCTCATGCGTGCCAGACCAATGGCAAATTGATTGGCAAGCTGTTCTCCTACTGTGCGCACACGGCGGTTACTCAAGTGGTCGATATCATCAACAGTGGCATTGGAATTAACCAACTGGATGAGATATTTTATGATTTCAATAACATCGTCTTTAGTCAACACACGGGTATCCATGTCTGTGTCGAGCCCCAACTTCTTATTGATACGGTAACGTCCTACCTCACCGAGGTCATAACGCTTATCCGAGAAGAACAGGTTCTGGAAGACTTCACGTGCACTGGCATCATCTGCAGGATCAGCATTGCGCAACTGGCGATAGATGTAGTTGACGGCTTCTTTCTCAGAGTTGCTGGGATCCTTTGACAGTGTATTGAAAATAATGGTGTACTTATTGGCTGCCTCTGCGTCTTTATGAAGCAGGATTGTTGAAGCACCACTTTCGAGAATCTCGTCGATATTATCTTCTGTCAACTCGGTTTCGCGCTCCATGATGACTTCGTTACGCTCAATAGATACAACTTCACCCGTATCTTCATCTACGAAGTCCTCATTCCAGCTCTTCAACACGCGCGCTGCCAACTTACGACCGATAGCAGCCTTCATGTTCTTCTTGTTGACCTTCAACTCTTCAGCAAGGTCAAAAATCTGCAAGATATCTTTATCCTGCTCATAGCCCATTGCACGAAGAAGGGTTGTTACCGGCAGCTTCTTCTTACGGTCGATATAGGCATACATGACATTATTGATGTCTGTAGCAAATTCAATCCATGAACCCTTGAAAGGGATGATACGTGCACTATAAAGAACAGTTCCATTGGCATGGATGCCTTGTCCGAAGAACACACCTGGTGAACGGTGCAACTGTGAAACAACAACACGCTCGGCACCATTGATGACAAACGTACCATTGGAGGTCATATAAGGAATTGTTCCCAAGAAAACATCCTGAATGAATGTACCGAAATCCTCATGATCAGGATCGGTGCAATACAGTTTCATCTTAGCCTTTAAAGGTACACTATAAGTCAGGCCACGCTCGAGACACTCATCAATAGAGTAACGAGGTGGGTCAATATAGTAATCCAAGAACTCAAGAACGAAATTGTTACGCGTATCGGTGATAGGGAAGTTCTCTGCGAACACCTTATAAAGACCGTCGTTCTTGCGTTCCTCAGGCGGAGTATCCAACTGTAAGAAGTCACGGAAAGACTTCAGCTGCACATCGAGAAAATCCGGATATGGCAGCGGATTATGCACGCTGGCAAAATTTACTCTGTTATCAACAACTTTTGTCATATATTAATATTTAATTGGCCCAACCGGGCTAATAAGCTTCATCAGCCTAATCAGGCTAATTATGTATAAAAGACACAAAAAGGTTAGGACCAACCTACTTGGAAGATCCTAACCGTATTTAAAGAAAAACTGTAATTCTGAATTACTTCAGCTCTACCTTGGCACCAGCCTCTTCGATAACCTTCTTCAGGTTCTCAGCCTCGTCCTTAGCAACGCCTTCCTTAATTGTAGAAGGAGCACCATCTACGAGATCCTTAGCTTCTTTCAGACCAAGACCGCAAGCTTCCTTAACAGCCTTCACAACCTGAAGCTTTGTAGCACCAACTTCAGCGAGGACTACGTCGAATGAAGACTTCTCCTCTGCTGCAGCTGCACCACCAGCAGCAGGACCAGCAGCTACAGCAACAGCTGCAGCGGCAGGCTCAATACCATACTCGTCCTTCAGGACTGTTGCCAACTCATTTACTTCCTTAACAGTAAGATTTACTAATTCTTCTGCAATAGCTTTAATGTCTGCCATTTTATTCTAAAATTTAATTGTTCTTGTTAAAATTATGTTTTTGACTCTATAATTGAATGCTGTTCAACTATTATTCAGGACGCTCGCCTAAAGTCTTGAGCACACCATGGATGGTGTTTGCGCCTGACTGAAGAGCAGAAACAACGTTCTTTGCAGGAGACTGCAACAGAGAAACGATCTCTGCGATAACCTCGTTCTTGCTCTTGAGGGCTGCAAGTTCTGCAAGCTTATCTGCACCAACATAGATGCTTTCCTCTGCATATGCAGCCTTGAGTGCAGGAATTCCTTCCTTTTCGTATTCCTTCAGCAACTTGGCAGGAACATTAGCTGTTGTTGTAAACATAACAGCTGTAGTACCTTTCAGTGTGCCATATAAAGGTTCAAAATCAATATCCGAAGCCTCGAAAGCCTTGTGCAGAAGTTTGTTCTTCACAACGACCATCTTGATTTCGCTCTTGAAGCACTTGCGGCGAAGTGTACTCGTAGCCTCTGCATTCAGTCCGGTAAGGTCTACCAGATAGAAATGAGGATACTCTTTCAGCTTCTCGCCAAGTTCAACGATAATAGTATCTTTTACTTCTTTCTTCATTGTACAAAACTTTTAGAGTTATTCAACTGATTTAGGATCAATTTTGATACCCTTACTCATAGTGCTTGAAATAAAGATACTCTTGATATATGTACCTTTAGCAGCAGCAGGCTTCAATTTGATAACCGTCTGGATAAATTCCTTCGCGTTACCGAAAATCTGCTCAGGGGTCATTGATACCTTACCGATTGAGGTATGGATAATACCAGCCTTATCAACCTTAAAGTCAATCTTACCCTGTTTAACTTCCTTTACTGCCTTGGCAACATCCATTGTTACAGTACCACTCTTGGGGTTTGGCATCAAACCACGAGGACCGAGTACACGGCCTAAAGGTCCAATCTTACCCATGCAAGACGGCATAGTGATGATGACGTCAATGTCGGTCCAACCACCTTTGATTTTCTCAACATATTCATCAAGACCAGCATAATCAGCACCAGCTTCCTTTGCGGCAGCTTCCTGATCAGGAGTACAGAGTGCAAGCACACGAACAGTCTTACCAGTTCCGTTAGGCAGTGAAACGACACCGCGAACCATCTGGTTAGCCTTACGTGGGTCAACGCCCAGACGTACATCAATATCCAGAGACGCATCAAACTTTGTTGTGGTAATTTCCTTAACAAGCTCTGCAGCCTCTTTCAATGTGTATGCCTTCCCTGCTTCAACCTTATCAGCTACTGATTTTTGATTTTTTGTCAGTTTACTCATTTTCTTAATTGAAGTTTTAAATTATTTACCAGGGAAGTCCCCTTTTACAGTAATACCCATACTACGAGCAGTACCAGCAATCAGCTTCATAGCCGACTCAATTGTAAAGCAGTTGAGGTCATTCATCTTATCTTCAGCAATAGCCTTAATTTGTTCCCAGGTTACACTGGCAACCTTCTGACGGTTAGGCTGTGCAGAAGCAGTCTTAATCTTGGCAGCCTCTTTCAGCTGAACAGCTGCAGGAGGAGTCTTGATAATGAAGCTAAATGACTTATCTGTATAGTATGTGATAACAACAGGTAGGATTTTACCTGCCTTATCCTGGGTACGGGCGTTGAACTCTTTGCAGAATCCCATAATATTGATACCCTTAGAACCCAACGCAGGGCCTACTGGAGGTGAAGGATTCGCAGCGCCACCCTTAATCTGTAATTTGATTAAACCAGCAACTTCTTTAGCCATTTTCTTTGTTAATATTAAAAATTGATTTTTATAAAAGGTCAGTCTCTTCCGTAACGAAGCTTAACTTTCCTTTTCTACTTGCATAAAACTTAACTCTAACGGAGTCTTACGTCCGAAGATCTTGACCATCACTTTCAGTTTATGCTTCTCGGCATTAACCTCTTCGATTACACCGCTGAAGCCGCTGAATGGGCCGTCTGTCACTTTCACCGTCTCATCTACAACATATGGGATATCAACTGTATCCTCAATTTCTGTAACTTCGGCAGTTCCCAACATCCTGTTAATCTCAGACTGTGGGACAGGTGAGGGCTCATCCAAACCTCCAAGGAAACCTAAACAGTTAGGCATGAAGCGCAGAGTGTGCGCAACATCACCAACCAGGTTAGCCTCAACAAAGATGTAGCCTGGAAGAGAAATCTTTTCCTTTACCACTCTTTTGCCATTACGCAAGGAAGCATGTTTCTCCACCGGTATCAGAACCTGAGAGACATGCGTACTCAGCAACTCATTATGCTTCAATTCGGCTTCGATATATTCTTTCAGCTTAGCCTCTTTTCCGCTAACGGCGCGCAGTACATACCATTTGTTTCCTGTTTCAGCCATTTCCCGAAAATTAATTTGGATAAATTGTACTCATCACGAACCTGAACAGACTGTCCATCGCGAACACTACCAGTGCAATGACAAGGGAAGCAGATAATACAACCATTGCACTGTGGGTAAGTTCGGCACGTGTTGGCCAAGTAGTCTTATGCGCAAGCTCATCATAGCAAGCTTTGCAATAATTTACTATCTTTTCAAACATATTATCTTCTATTTAGCACGGGAAGCAGGACTCGAACCCACGACCCTCGGTTTTGGAGACCGATGCTCTACCAACTGAGCTATTCCCGTAAGTGAGTTTCCGCTACAACAAGTAACGGAAACTCTTATTTCATAATGACTTCAGTCTTGATTACTTAACATCATCAAGGATTGCAGTAATCTGACCAGAACCTACCGTACGACCACCCTCACGGATAGCGAAACGGAGACCTTCGTTCAGAGCAACCTTGTAGATCAATTCAACCTCAATCTCAACGTTATCACCAGGCATAACCATTTCAACGCCTTCTGGCAACTTGATTTCACCGGTACAGTCCATTGTACGGAGGTAGAACTGAGGACGATACTTGTTACCGAATGGAGTATGACGGCCACCTTCTTCTTTCTTCAATACATAGATAGAAGCCTTGAAGTGATCGTGAGGAGTAATAGCACCCGGGTGCACAACTACCATACCACGCTTAACTTCAGCCTTGTCAATACCACGGAGCAACAAACCTACGTTGTCACCAGCCTGACCTTCAGCAAGGTTCTTGCGGAACATCTCTACACCTGTGATGACAGACTTCTTATCTTCACCAAGACCGAGGAGCTGAACTTCGTCACCTACCTTGCAGACACCGGTTTCGATACGACCTGTAGCAACAGTACCACGACCTGTGATTGAGAATACATCCTCAACTGGCATCAAGAATGGTTTATCAACCTCACGTACTGGTTCCTGAATCCACTCATCAACAGTATCCATCAACTTCATTACTGAGTCAACCCACTTTTCAACGCCGTTCAAAGCACCAAGTGCAGAACCACGGATGATAGGAGTATCCTCTTCGTAACCATACTGTTCGAGGATTTCGCGAACTTCCATTTCAACAAGGTCAAGCATTTCCTCGTCATCAACCATATCACACTTGTTCAAGAATACAACCAAGCGAGGTACGTTTACCTGACGAGCCAAAAGCACGTGTTCACGTGTCTGTGGCATAGGACCATCAGTTGCAGCAACTACCAAGATAGCACCGTCCATCTGAGCAGCACCTGTTACCATGTTCTTCACATAGTCAGCGTGACCCGGGCAGTCTACGTGTGCGTAGTGACGCTTAGCTGTTTCATATTCAATGTGAGCAGAGTTAATGGTGATACCACGCTCTTTCTCTTCGGGAGCATTGTCAATCTGATCGAAAGACTTAACATCCTCTGAACCGAAGCCCTTCTCATGAAGAACCTTTGAAATTGCTGCAGTAAGAGTTGTCTTACCGTGGTCAACGTGACCGATTGTACCAATGTTTACATGGGGTTTGGTACGTACGAATTCTTCTTTAGCCATAGCTTTTCTTTGTTTTATTTATATAAATGTATAATCAATATTTTGTTTTTTCAATATCTATAAAAAATAGAAACCGAAAAGAGCTGTAACTGAGAGTTGAACTCAGGACCTCTTCCTTACCAAGGAAGTGCTCTACCACTGAGCTATTACAGCGTCGGATTGAGAGCGGAAAACGGGGCTCAAACCCGCGACCCCCAGCTTGGAAGGCTAGTGCTCTATCAACTGAGCTATTTCCGCAAAAACTCCTTTCGGATGTGGGTGGTGATGGATTCGAACCACCGAAGGCATCGCCAGCAGATTTACAGTCTGCCCCATTTGGCCACTCTGGTAACCACCCATGTTGTACTTGTCATAAACAGAAGCCTTTTCAGACCATCCGTTGAGCCTCTTGTCGGATTCGAACCAACGACCCCGAGATTACAAATCACGTGCTCTGGCCAACTGAGCTAAAGAGGCAAATCCTTGCAGCCGACTACGACTATAATAGGACGTGTTGTAAAACGGCTGCAAAGATACTGTTTATTTTTCTAATCTCCAAAACTTTTAATCAGTTTTTTCAATGATTGCGGATTTTTTCCTTGAACTTAGTCAACTGCACCTTCATTGAATCAACAGCTTCATCAATTCCCTCCTCAAATGTGTCGCAAGTTTTCTCTACAAAGAGCTTCTGACCTGGCACAGAAACCGTGACACAAGTTTCTTTATTAAGGGCGGTGGCAGGTTTGACTACCTTTAGTTGCACCTCTACTTTCTGTATATCTTCGTAAGTTTTCTCCAACTTGGCGATTTTCTTTTCGATAAACGCCTGTAACTTCTCGGTAGCGTCGAAATGAATCGACTGAATTTTCAGTTCCATAGTTAACTCCGTTTTAAAGGTTAAGCCCTTGGATGGGCAATAGAATATTCACGTTTAAGCTGCTCAAATGTTGTGTGGGTGTAGATTTCTGTCGTCGACAGACTTTCATGCCCGAGCAACTTCTTTACACTTTCAATTCCTGCCTTATGATTGAGCATCGCTGTCGCAAATGTATGACGCAACACATGCGGTGAGCGTTTCTTCAGCGTACACACCTTCGAAAGACTTCGCTTCACTCGTTCTCTCACCAGACTTGCAGACATTCGCTGTCCCTCATCGGTAACAAACAAAGCTTCTGACAACCGATCAACCTCGCGGTCTCTGCACTCCATGTAATCACGAAGCGTGGTGCAAAGCTCTTCACCAAAGGGAATAATGCGCTGTTTATTTCTCTTGCCCGTTACTTTCAACTGGTATTCCGCAAAGTCAACCATTTTGTCATCAAGTCCCGTCAGTTCCGAAAGCCGAATGCCGGTTTCATAGAAAGTCATGATAATCGCACGGTCACGTACGTCTTCAAAACTTCTTGTCCAGTATTCCCGCTCAAGCAGCCTGTCCATCTCCTTTTCTTTCAGGAATTGAGGCAGAGGCTTGCCCTTTTTCGGTCCCGTGATGCCGTGAACCGGATCCTTATCCACAAGCTTTCTTGACAATGCAAAACGATAAAAGGAACGCAACGCACTCAATCGCCTATTGATTGATGCAGCATTGTTTCCTTCATCCATCATGCGCTCCATCCAGTTGCGAACAACATCCGAGTCTACCGACTCCCAAGATACCGGATTTTTCAAGTCTCTAAAGAACTTCTCAAAAGCCCGAAGGTCATCCCCGTAGTTCTTCACCGTCAGTTCGGAGCGGTTACGCTCAAACCT
The DNA here is from genome assembly GCF_001814685.1 of Prevotella sp. HMSC077E09. Taxonomy (NCBI): domain Bacteria; kingdom Pseudomonadati; phylum Bacteroidota; class Bacteroidia; order Bacteroidales; family Prevotellaceae; genus Prevotella; species Prevotella sp. HMSC077E09. The sequence goes on from NZ_KV817495.1 coordinate 101,379, forward strand.
AAGATAGTCGAGAAACTTGTCAATCATCATAAACGCGCTGCTAACATCTACATGTTTATGGCAACGAATTTACGGAATTAAATTCAAACTACCAAATTTTTAACGAGTTTTTATTCCTCGTTTGTGCGCAGCTTCTGTACGTAGATAGCGTGCTCCATCTTGAGTCTCTTCAAAACAGAAGGCTTGTTGTACTGCTGACGAGCACGAAGCTCCTTAACAACACCTGTCTTTTCGAATTTTCTCTTGAATTTCTTGAGAGCTCTTTCGATGTTCTCACCATCTTTTACTGGTACAATAATCATGTTTTTTGTTTTTATTAAATTGTTTATATAAAACTCATCTTCAAGTGGTTACGACCCATCGAGAGCCAACAATCCACTATAAGCGGATGCAAAATTACATCTTATTTCCTGAACTTCCAAATATTTTCCCGTTTTTCTTTGGAAACTATAGAGATTTCTACTTATAGAATAAGGCAAAAAAGTGTCATTGAAATGTACTTTTATAAATAGGCTATAAGGGCTATTGCGCACGATCGTTAAATGTGTATTTTCCATTCGATTACGCACAAAGCCCATATACCTTAATTTCCGCTTGGTTTAGCATTCCAAACAAGAAGCGTCAGAATGACAGACAGGAATGCTGCGCCAATCCAAAAATAGTTGATATAGGTAAAATCATAGACTTCGGTTCCGTTTACCAAATGTTTGTGCCCCTCTATCAGCCATCCGCTCATGATATCCTGAACGCCTGCTCCGATATAACTTGCTACACCGACAACACCAAGCGCTGCACCTGCTGCATTCTTAGGTGCAATGTCGACAGCCATCAATCCTCCAAGGAAACAAATCAGTACACCGATACCCAGACCAAAGAGTACCATGGCAATGACATCTATAACGAAATGCACGCCAGGCACAAGCAGAAAGAGACATAAGGCTACGACATTCAGCAGTCCGAAAACCAATGCAGGAACATTTCGAGATCCTTTAAAGAACTTATCAGAGATAAGTCCAGAAAGAATAGTTCCAACTATACCGCATACAGAGCTAATAGAAATAATAAAGCTGGCATCCAGTGTTGAATAGCCTTTCATCGTTTCAAGATAGAAAACACCCCAGCTGTTGACGGCATATCGACTGATGTACATGAAGGCAGAGCCTAAAGCCAAAATCCAGATTGCAGGATTACGTAAAACAGCCTTTTGCGCTTTATTGAAATCAGTATTTTCTTTCTGTTTATTCAAGTTCTGCTGTTCTAACAAATAACCATACTTCTGCGGCGTATCTTTCATACCTATTTGCATCACAACAAAATATGCGATACCTATCACGCCTGCACCAACCAATGCGTAACGCCAGCCAAACTGCGTTGCAATGATTGCTATGGTAATAAAAGTTATTGCCTCGCCAATGTTATGGCTGGCACTCCAAAAACCATAGTAAGTACCTCGGTTACTACTATCAAACCATCTTGACAGAGAGACTACACCCGAAGCGGCCCCCATAGATTGGAAGAATCCATTGATACCCCAGAACAGCGCGAAAAGAAAAAAAGAGTCAGTAAAGCCAAGGATGAGGTTAACCAATGCCGACACCAACAATCCCGTTGCCATCAATCGCTTCACATTACTTCTGTCCGCAATAAAACCGTTGCATAGCTTACCAATGGCATAAGTGAAGAAAAGGCAGGAGCCAATAATGCCTATCTGTGTTTCTGACAAAAAGCCTTCCTCTACCATTGGCTTGCGGATGACATTCATGCTGAGTCGGCAAACATAATAGACTCCATAGCCCAACGTTGCAGTGAGAAAGGATATGATGCGGACACGCTTAAACCTTTCTTTATCCGTCTCGGGCTTGTCGGCCGGAGACGGGATTTTATAAAATGAAAGTACTCTGTTAAGAAGCTCCATCAGTCGTGCAGTTTACGTGAACGTAGGTATTCAATCAGATACTGTGGACGGTCGGTCTGAATAATTCGTGCACCAAGTTTATCGATAAGGTAGCCATATCCTTTATCAGGATTTTCCAAAGACATGTCATCGTCATGTCCACCTGCCATTGTGTCCCAAAGAGTATTATACCAGATGAGTGCCTTTCCCTTGAGTTTTACCGGTAAGGACAGTGGAATAGTATTTGTATCCTTCTTAAATAAAAGTTCAAAAGCAACCGGATGCATATCACTGATAAACTTTTCAACCTGTTCAACTGCGTTTGGTTTATCAAGGTCAACAATGGGCATATAAATCACATCCTTAAGGTAATCGCCATATTGCTTTTTTACTTCCTCGGCAGATTTTGTGCCTTTCATAACGATTTGTTTCGTTGTACCCGTTTCCTGCATTAATTTATACACTTGATCAAAGTATCTGTCGGCCTTGTCAAGATTTAGCATCACTTTCCCTTTGGCATGCAGCAACGCCTCCTTCAATGTCGGCACACGATGAATTGTACGAATGTTGCAGCCATTTTTCAAGTGCAAGGTCTTGATATAAGCCAATGTCGTGTCTGCAATGAGGCCCTTTCCCGTAGTTGTCCTATCAAGTTTAGGGTCGTGCATGAGGATAAGCTGTCCGTCTTTTGTACGTTGCACATCTATCTCAACGATGTCAACTCCCATTTTCGCCGCATTATCAATGGCTTCGAGCGAGTTTTCGCAGAAATTGCGCCAATCGCCACGGTGTGAAGCAACAATTACAGAGCGATTATCTCTGTTGAGTAGTTTCTCTCTGATTAAATTTGCACGGTTTTCGGCTGCCGTGCTGAAAATAGCGACTGCCGAGAAAACGAGCAATAAGAATTTCTTTTGCATGTGAATTGAGGTTATAAGTTAAGGAATTATTGATTTCTGCTTGATGGTCTCTTACTACCACCTATTAATCTTTATCAGATATTTCTTTAACAGCATAGGGTTGTCGCTGAAGATAATGTCTGCTCCATGGTTGATTAGCCACCCATAACTGTTGTCGGGATTGGTAACAGCCATTTCATCGTCATGCCCCGCGTTAAACGTATCCCATAACGAGTTAAGCCAAATACGATAGCCGATCCTCTTGCACTCGGGGATTTTCTTAAGAATAGGGAAATCCTCGCGTGTGAAAGAGAAGCTCATCACGGGCGACGAATAATTCTTGATGAAATCTTCCAATCTTTTATTATCCGCGTCGCCCCCTTTGCAAACAAGTACGGGCATCAGCATGAGGCCGTTCAGACTTTCTCCATAATTTTTTCTTGTTACTTCGCTGTTATCAGTTGTCCGCAAGACAATCTGCCGTTCACAACCATGCTTCTTCACAAGTTCTGCCACTTGCTTTCCGTAAGGTTTCCATTTGTCTACTTGAATAAGTATCTTATCCTTTGCGAGTCGTAGTATCTCCTCGAAGGTCGGTATCTTTTGACGGGTCTTCACACCAATGGGAGTTAACAGGTTAAGTTTCCTGAGCTCGGCCATCGTGTGGTCGGCCACCTTTCCAGAGCCTGTTGTGGTGCGGTCAAGGGTGTCATCGTGCATAATGACCAACACGCCGTCTTTCGTCATCTGGAGATCCACCTCAATACCGTCAAGACCTTCGTCAATACAGTCTTGGAATGCCTGAACAGAATTCTCTGCCGAGTTACGCCAATTGCCACGATGGGCGAAAATCATCACATGTTTCGACTTACCTTTGTCGTGCATGTATTGAAGCAGTGTATCAACCCTGCATGTCTGTCCCACTGTCGTTGACGGTGCTGCTATAAGAAGTAGTACGACAATGGCTTTCTTAAAAATTTTCATAAGTTGTCTTATTGAAGAATTGATTGAGTCTCCAAGCAAGCATTGGTCAGCTTGCCTTGGAACTTTTTATATTAATCGAAGTTAGTACTATCCGTCCAGCCCGGATTTTGTGTCAACATGCCACCCGTCAGCACTCGCTCGCTTGCTGGGATAGGCCACAAGTAGTCTCGGTTTTCATCCCAAGTGATGGCGATGTTGCTCAGAGCATGTATATTCCCCGATGTATTGTTAGTAAGTATGATGTCCTTACCGATTTTGAATGCCGCACCTTTGAAATTTCCCTTGGTTGTGGTGTATAGCAACACATCAGCTTTCCCATCTCCGTTCATGTCGTATTCACCTGGACCGGGGAAGTAACAACCTTCGAATTCCTTGGTCAGTTGCTGTCCCTCTTTCCAGCGGAAGATATCCCACAAGCGGAATCCTTCCAATGCAAGCTCCACGGTACGCTCGCGTCTTATCTCCAAAATGACACCGGTGTTTGCACTTCTTGTGACATTCGGATAATATTGCAAGAGCAGGTTGTCAGGATTGGCATTGGCTACTGCCATATTCAAATGAAGCATACCGACTCTATCCCTTATTTTATTGATTGACTTATCCAAATCAGCCTGTGTTAAAGTGCCGAGTTCAGCCTTTGCCTCAGCAAAATTCAGATAAACTTCGGCTGCTCTGAAAAGCGGATAATCCGTGATGGCTTTGAGTGAACCGTCATAGGGCGAAGCATTCACATATTTTATCGGTCGGTAACCTGTTAAAGCACTGAGGTCATTAGCCGTCACCTTCGTTGCCCCCACCTGAATATATCCAGGACAAAGTACGGTCTGTGCCATGCGCGGGTCCCTATTTCGGGTTTCTGCTGCATAGTCCATCGTCTCCCAGCCTACCTGATCCTCGAAACGTGTTCCGTCAGCCATCAAATAATGATTCATAAATCGCTTTGTAAAGCTTTGGCGATAGATGATGATGTTGAAAGGAATGCTGTGGCGCACATTTGCAGTATTGCTGTGTCTTTTTGCCAGTATAATTTCATCACCGACAGCGTCAATGCTATTGAACAACGTCCGATAGGGTTCAACTCCATTGGTGTAAAGCCTATAGCCACTATTATCAATGAATTGCTCTCCGGCGGCTACAGCCTGTTTTAAATATTTCTCAGCATCGTTCATACCACGGTATTTGCGGAATGTTCCTTCATAGAGAGCCACACGACTCTTCAGTGCCAAAGCTGTCCATTTGGTTACACGCACCTGATCTTTCTTTGTTGGGAGCATTCCAATGGCTTTGTCTAAATCCTGCATCACTGAATCCATGATGATTTCCCTGTCTTGACGTGGCTTAGCGAGCAACTTGTCATCATTAGAGTTCAATACTTGATCATACCATGGAACATCACCATAGCGTTTCACCTTATCAAAATAGAAATAGGCACGGAAGAAATAGGCTACCCCATCATACTGCTTTCTTACATGCTCGTCAGGACATTGATTGGAGTGCTGGAGATAATAGTTGATATCTCTCAAGCGTTCCCAAGTCCATCCGTTTTCGCTTGCGGCACTGCGTTGTCCCATCAGTGTCTCACCCAATTCAGAACTGATATTGTCATCGGCATTCTGTTTGGCAAGGTCATCAACATCGGGAAACAAGCTATAAAAATGGTTTGTCCACAACTCGAGCTGCGGCCCGTTCTTGAAATACGTTTTCGGACTAAGTGTATCTTCTGGAGCCAAATCCAAGTTACAAGAAGAAAAAACGAACAAGCCCAATAAAGTCAGGCTACTGAAAAGATTATTTTTATTCATGATGATACAAGTTTAAAAAGTTATGTCTGCTCCTACAGATATGGATTTAGAGAATCCGTAACCCACACCAGACTTACTTTGGTAGGTAGAAGTACTGTTCACCAGTTCAGGGTCAACAGCCTTTGTATATTTCTTCATCGGTGACCAATAGAACAAGTTCTCACAAGCCACGTAGACTCTTGCCTTCTTTAATATTTTATTATTCTTGATGGGCAAGGTATAACCTATGGAAAGATTCTTGAGCCGCAAATAAGCTGCATTTTGTAAATACCGGTCGTTATACACGTTGAGTGCACCTGCACTGTAGGCTTGGTTACCACGTGGTCGGGGGAAGTATGCGTCGGGGTTAGCCTCCGACCACACTTTACTTTCAAAGTCAGTTGGGATGAAAGAGACTGACGGCAGGGAATAAGGCCCCCAGAAGGTGTAGGCATATTGGGTTGGATACCAATTCTGCTTACCGACACCTTGGAAGAACACCGAGAAGTCAATACCTTCATATTCTGCTCCTAAGCGGAAAGAATAAGAGTATCTTGGCAGATTATTACCGATGATACGCTTGTCACCGGGGTTATTGACCGTTCCAGAGCCCTCCGATATGACATTGTCACCATCTAAATCCAGAAATTTCACGTCGCCGGCACGAAGACGATTGTCTGTTTTTGAGTTATAGACTCTGTTGTTTACCGCTTTGTCGTTTATTCTTGCTTGATATTGGGCGGCTTCCTCGTCAGACTTAAACAATCCGCCAACTTTATAGCCCCACATGTCACCTAACGTCATGCCCTCATAATAATCGGATATAAGTTTGTTGGGATTGTCAAACTTAGTAATCGTAGACTTATAGTCGCCTATGGTTGCCGATACATGATAACGCAAAGGCTTTCCTGCAACCTTAAACTGATCGTTCCAGCCCACATATAACTCCCAGCCATTCGTACGCAGATCTGCACAATTGGCTTTTGGAGCCTCTGCGCCGAAGACAGCAGGTAAGGTCAATGAGTGAGTGAGCATGTTCTTCGTATATCTAATAAAATAGTCTGCTGTAACCGTCAGCCTGTTTCTTAGGAATGACAAATCAGCACCAAGATTATAGGTGGTTATCGTTTCCCATGTCAGACTTGCCGACTTAGGATTTGAGACCTTTGCATAATAAGCTTTATTGAGCCCGTCAAAAGTGTAACTCATAGGATTGTCTGTTGAAATCTCATTAAAGTATGCATAGGTGTCAACCTGTTGGTTTCCGAGACTTCCTAATGAGAATCGTAACTTCGCATTATCCCAGAAACGAAGCAATGGTTCGAAGAATTTCTCATCACTCACTCTCCAGCCAAACGAAGCTGAGGGGAAAAAACCCCATCTGTCATGGCTTGCAAAACGAGATGTCCCGTCCCAACGGCCACTTGCTTCAACGAGGTATTTACCCATATAATCGTAATTGACACGGCCGAAATAACCGAGCGTACGGAACGCATTGATATCCTGACCTGTTGTCGTTTCTCCCGTGGCAATGCTCATGGAAGCCAATTCCTTGCTTAACAAGTCATTCTTGGTGACAGAAAGCTCGTTGCTGCGATAATCCTCATACTGCATACCGCCAACGGCTTTGAAGTTGTGTCGTTTGTCCCATGTGTGTTGATAGGTCCCGTATATGTTAAGGTTATGGTCGCGGATATTGACGTGGGTTTCTTGATAATAGTCTTTTATCGTTCCAGACGTGAAAGTCTGCATGACCCCTTCCTGTCGTGAATATTCAAAAGGCATGTCACGATAGCTGCGCACACGGTTGCGGTCTTTATAGGCATATGAGAACGTGAATATCAATTCCTTGTTCACTTCCAAATCCAACTGGTTGGTAAGCACCAAGTCTTTGTTTGTACGCCGGTTCCTCGCTTCGTTTGCGGTCAGGAAACCGGCATGGCCCCCACCAAGGGGCGAATTGCCTGTCATCTGATTGATATATTGCACGATCGTCCCGTCAGGATTACGCGGAACAACATTGGGGAACAGATTATAACTGAGGAAATACAGCGTCTGCTGCTCGTCCTTGAAACCTGCATATTTGTATTCAGTCGTATTGAAATTGACATTCCCGGTATAGGTGAACAATTTATTCAGTTTTGCACTGAGCTTTCCACGGAATGAATAGTTGTGGTATTTGTCGTGATATATTTTGAAGATACCATCCTGATCCAGTATTCGTCCGCTTACAAAATAGTTCATTTTGTCATTACCGCCCGTGACGGATACATTGTGTTCGTTCTCCGGCCGGGTTTGACGGAAGAAATAATTGTACCAATCAAAGTTCGCATAATACATATAACGTCCTCGGTTATCCGTCATAACCCATGGCCGATTAGGGTTCTCCGTCTTGTCATTCCTTCGGTCCAGCAACATCTGCATGCCTTCGTCATCATAAGAAAGCCATTGCTTGTTGTTATAAGATTGGTAATATTTATTCACCAAAGACACATAGTCATAACCGTTGCGGATAAAATCGGTCGAGGTGGTGTTTCGTTTCCAGCCTATACGCCCGTTATACATAATGGTGGCTTTTCCTTGCATATCCTTACCTTTCTTGGTTGTGATAAGGATAACGCCCGAACTGGCCTTGGCTCCATAGATGGAAGAGGCAGATGCATCTTTAAGTATGGAGACAGACTCAATATCGTTAGGGTTGATTTGGTTCAAGTTCACTTCCATACCATCTGCCAGTACAAGCGGTGTACCGCCATTGATAGAGGCCACACCACGTATGTCAACGGAATAGTCGGAGTCAAGGGAGCCCGAATTGAAAGTCAGGTTCACAGACGGATCAGCACCTTGCAACGCACCTGCAGATGTGGTGACAGGACGGTTGCCAATGTCGTCAGCGCTGATGGTCGCTACTGCGCCGGTAAGATTGGCACGCTTCTGCGTTCCATATCCCACTACCACCACCTCACTCAAAGCCTTACTGTCTTCCTGAAGAACTATCTTTGCAAGTTTATGGTCCGAGGCTCTCAATGTAACGGGTTGGAAACCGATATAAGATATCGAAACCTCAGCATTCTCGGGAACGTCTGCCAGAACATAGTTGCCATCAAGGTCCGTGATAGCCCCGTTAGTCGTACCTTTGACCATCACGGTGGCACCGATAATGGGGTCGCCGTTGGCATCTGTAATCTTCCCTGAAACCTTTCTTTTGTTGTCGTTTGAAGATTTAGAGCGGCTCTTTGACGTTTTGGGGCGCACTGTCACGTAATTTCCGTCAATCTCATATTCGCAGTCGGCACTCTGCAGAACGAGCTTAAGCAATTCCAAAGCGTCCCCCTCAATCTTTGATACAGAGTGCGTACATGACGTGTCTATCAACGTAGCGTTGTAGACAATACGATACTTTGAGGCTTTCTCGATTTTTTCAAACGCTTGCTTTAATGTCACTTTGTTCGATCCCAGCGAGACCGTCTGGGCATGAACTGTCATGCAACCTGAAAGAAAAGCCCCTGTGACAAGGGCCAAGAGTCTTCGTGTGTTCATAAACTTTGACTTTTGATTGTTGGTTTTCTGTTGTTTTTGGTTTTTATATCTATAAAGACTCCAAAACTAATCGTCACACCCAACGGAAAATAAAAAAATAACAAAATAAATGTCTTGTGTTGATTATTCCTGTGGACATTCGTGTTTTTCTATGTATTTATTTTTCTATATATAATACATAACGGCCACCACGGGAAATTCGCAGTGACCGTTACCGTCTCCATCTACACACGTTTAGTAAACAATGATATTGTCGCCATCAATTTTATATCGGAAATCCGGGAAAATATTATTGATAATTCTTAACACACCCTCGAGCGTCTCTCCACGATTAAAGTGAGCAGTAATACATTGGTTATAATTCTTCTTCGATTGGATTGTAATATTTACGCCATATACATTTGATAATTTCTTCATAGTTTCTGCCAATGTTAAATTATCAATGGTTATCTGTGCCGTCTTCCATGTGGGTTCTATATTTGGCATACCTTTACCCACTTTTATTTCTCCATTCTTGACATTATACAAAAGATTTTCATTCTGGGAAAGTTTATATGACTTGTTTCCCTTTTCTGGATGCAATTCAACACAGCCTGTTTTCACATAAACATAAACTTCATCTGTAGTCATATAAGAGGAGACTCGGAAAGAAGTTCCAATATCAGTGATATCAAAATAAGGAGTAACAACATGAAATGGTTTGCTACTACTGTGATGGATATCAAAGAATGCTTCTCCATTAAGGTAAACTCTACGTTCATTACCTGTAAAAGACGAGGGATATTGGATCACAGTTCCTCCGTTCATATTCACCTTTGTACCATCTGGCAACACCACAGCTTTATTCTCGCCTTTTCGTGTATATTGATATAATAGGGTCAGATGATCAACCTGTTTTGTGCTATTGATAACATAAAATTCAGCTACACCCATAAGCATAATAAGGGGGATAAGCACTGCAGCCTTTTTCAGCCAACTTCTATACCATGGGATAAGAAATTTTCTTTCTGTACAGTTCTCCACTTCTATCTCATTCCACAGCTGCTGATAGGTTTCGGTTGCCATTTCACAGTCTTTTGTTGTAGACAACCGCTTCAAAACCTTTTCCCGAGTTTCAGGACTTACATCATGATGAGCGTAATATTCTATAATTTTTTTTATTGTATCTGTCATATAAAACTTCTATAATTAATCACTTTCTGCAAACCACCCTTCATCACTATAAAAGACATAAATACGGGGCGTCACCCCCAAAGCGATATAATAAATAATAGCAATAACAATGCTTTTTTAATATCTTTTAGTGCAAGATTCAGATGATTCTCTACCGTTTTTTTCTGTAAGCCAAGTTTAATGGCTATTTCATCATTCTTCAAATATTGCTCCCTACTCATCCTATAAACAGCTTGCCTTTGTTCTGGCATGTTCTCTACCACCATATCTATTAACAATTGAATATCACTGACAATTAACTTCTCGTGAGGAGTTACAGCATCTACATGCTCTGGAATTTCATCTGATTCTACATTTTTCTTTGTGGAAATGTAATCTATAATTGTATTTTTTGAAAGTATGAAAAGATAACTATCTAAATTCGATATTCCTATAAAATCTTCTCGTTTCAACCACACTTTCATAAAGATAATTTGACAAACATCGTCCGCATCTTGTTTATTTTTTAGCAGCATGAGTGCAAATTGATGAATTTTAGGAAAGAAAATTCTGTACAACGCACCGAACATGCGAGCATCACCCGCTGCTAACTTCCTGATTTCTTTCTGATTAAAATTCATGTATTCCTATCTGAAATAATTTTCTTTTTCTCATGACAAAAATACCTAAATTTAGTTTATTCACCAAAGAAATAAAACTTTTTCTTGAATAAAATGTAGATATAGACCACAACAAAACAAACAAAAGAGACGAAGAAACATCTTCCACAAGGTATTCACATCAATCAACCGCTATCGTTTTACACACTAAAAGAATAGAGATTACACCGTAACGGAATAGTAGTCAGGCACTAACAAAATAGTAGTTAGACACTAACAGAATAACGATTGCGCCCCCCAAAAAGAGACGATAGGATGGCATACTTTTTAATAGTAAAATAAGATTAACGACAAGCAATATCGGCGACGGCGCTTTTTTCTACTTCTTTTTCTTCGTCTTTTTCTTTATTCTTGTTCTAGTTCTTGTTCTTAGGAAAGCTAACCTGTTGATTATCAAGCGTCTCATTTGTTAATTATATTTAAACACCGATTATTTACTTTCCATTTAACAAATATTTAAAGAAAATTGAGTCTGTAGGATAAACGATTTACAGCATACTGACACTAACTTTTTTATGTGTAAAACAGAATAGCCTTTTCAACCGAGAAACCATTCAACAAAAGTAACGAATACAAAGAATGGAAACTACTTTTCAAATGGTTTTGTATGCTATCTGCCACTTTTTTATATACCTTTGCATAAAATATATCGGTAACGGCACTATCTATGGGCATTATTAAATTTATCAAGCAGTGGACGCTGTTGTGTGCCATCGTCTTCGGAAGCATTGTCTATTTGGTTTTCACCCACATTGCCGTGCTTACTCCCTTTGGCGACTACATAGGGCCAAAGCTTGTGACGTTGTTGCCTGTCAATATCTTCTTGATGCTTTATATCACGTTTTGCAAGATACAGATGGACGACCTCACACCCCGCAAATGGCATTTTATCCTGCAAGGCATACGTACGCTTTTGGCTGCATTGAGTGTCGTTGCGGCCAACCTCTGCACTGATTCAACCTACAAACTCATCTGGGAAGGCGTATTTATCTGTGTCATCTGCCCCACTGCCGCGGCTGCTCCTGTGATTGTAGATAAGCTTGGAGGCAGCATTGCATCACTGACAGTGTATCTTCTCATAGCCAATGGCTTCACATCAATCATCATCCCTTTGTTCTTTCCACTCATGGAGAAAGGGGCCGACATCACTTTTGCCATGGCCGCATGGATGGTGCTCAAGCGTGTGTTGACGGTGCTTGTAATTCCATTAGGCTTGGCTTTGTGCTCGCGAAAGTTCCTCCCCAATTTCGTTGCGTGGCTGAAAACAAAGCGCAACATCGCTTTCTATCTCTGGAGTTTCAACCTCTCTATCATCATGGGACTTGCCATGCAGAACATCATGAATGCCCCCGTTTCGGGCTGGGTGCTCGTAACTTTGTGCATCATTCCGCTTCTGTTGGCCATCTTCCAGTTCTCTATGGGCAAACTTGTTGGTTATCGTTATGGCGACAGCATTGGTGCAGGACAGGCCTTGGGGCAGAAAAATACGGTGGTTGGAATATGGCTCACACTCTCGTTTCTCAATCCCTATGCAGCCATTGCCCCCTGTGTCTACGTGATTTGGCAGAACATCATCAACGCAGTTCAGCTGTGGTATAAAGACAAATATGGCTATCTGAAATGGTAACTACCTGCTATAGCATTCACTATATGACAAAACTGACAGTTCAAGAAGAATGAAAAATTGGTATAGTTTTTGCATTTATATCGCGAAAGAGTTATTTTACCACATCAAAAATCAAATCAAAACTAGGTTAGAAAGAAATGGAAATCATTAAGGATAAAAAGTTTGGAGGCGAGCGTCCTCTCTTTGGAATGAAGGACGTGCGCTTGGAGAATATCACAATCACCGATGGCGAATCGGGCATCAAATGCTGTCAGAATATAGAATGTGAAGGTTCAAAATTCTATGGCAAATACCCTTGGTGGCATGTTGACAAGAGCCTCATCACCAACTGTTATTTTGCTCCGGAGAGTCGCTCGGCCATCTGGTACAGCAGCAATATGACGATGAAAGACTCGGTGATTGACGGGCCGAAGTTCTTCCGCGAAATGGAAAATCTGGAATTGGAGAACGTGAAAATCACTGATGCTGACGAGACTTTCTGGAAAGTTAACGGTCTGAAACTGACGAATGTCGAATTGCACGACGGCACTTATCCTTTTATGTTTTCTCAAAACATCTATGTAGACGGCCTCACAAGCGATTCAAAATATGTGTTCCAATATTGCAGGAACGTGGAAGTGCATCATGCCAAAATCACCACAAAAGACAGCTTTTGGGAGTGCGAAAACGTCACTGTGTACGACTCCGAGCTTGATGGTGAATACTTAGCTTGGCATTCCAAGAACGTGAAACTCGTGCGCTGCCACATCAGTGGTGAGCAACCGCTCTGCTATCTTGATGGTATTACTCTGGAAGACTGTACCTTTGACGCTGCCTGCGACCGTACCTTTGAAGACAGTCGCAACATCAATGCCACAATCAAAGGGGCAATTTCCGAAATCAAGAACCCTGTCAGCGGACGTATTGTGGCTGATGAAATCGGGAAAATCACTTATAATGAATTTGCGAAAGGCAGAGACTGCGTGATTGAAACAACTAAATAAACAGCAATGGGAAAATATAATTTTGACGAGATTGTAGAGCGTCGGGGCACTAACTCCTATAAGTGGGACCTGCCAAAAAGAGAAGACATCATTCCCATGTGGGTGGCCGACATGGACTTCAAGACTGCTCCCTGCATCATTGAAGCACTGAAGAAGCGTGTAGAACATGGCGTTTTTGGCTATAATTTCGTACCCGACAGCTACTATGATGCTGTCATCAATTGGTTCGACCACCGTCATCAATGGCATATCCGGCGTGAGGATATCCTCTACACTTCGGGTGTTGTGCCTGCCATTTCGTGTTCATTGAAAGCCATGACGATGCCAGGCGACAAGGTGTTGATACAGACTCCCGTCTACAACTGTTTCTTCTCTTCTATCAAAAACAACGGTTGTGAGGTCTTGGAAAATCCACTTCGCAGACAAGGTGACAGCTACGTGATTGATTTCGAAGACTTCGAGCGCAAGTGTGCCGATGAGAAAACCACCGTATTCCTGCTCTGCAATCCTCATAATCCCTCTGGACGCGTGTGGACAAAAGAAGAACTTGAACGCATGAACGACATTTGCCTGAAGCATGGCGTGAAGGTTATTGCCGATGAAATCCATTGTGAGCTTACCATGCCCGGCTACACCTACCAGCCCTTTGCAGCCGTAAGCGATGCATGCAGGGACAACAGTGTGGTGCTCAACTCTCCCTCTAAAGCCTTCAATATTGCCGGTCTGCAAATCGCAAACATCGTTTGTCATCAACCCGAAAGACGGCAGCGCATCAACAGAGCACTTAACATCAACGAGGTATGCGATGTCAATGCATTTGGAATAATAGCCCTGCAAGAGGCTTACAACAATGGTGGCGAATGGCTTGACGAACTCAAACAGTATCTCTATGAGAACTATGTGGCGCTCAAGGAATTCTTTGCAGAGTATCTTCCCAAACTCGAAGTATGCCGTCTTGAAGGCACTTATCTTGCATGGGTCGACCTGTCACGCATCGAACTTACTGCCGACGAAGCGACTCATGACCTCTTGGAGCATGCGAAAGTATTGGTCAACAGTGGCACCATGTATGGTCAGAAAGACGGTTTCTGCTATCTCCGCATCAACCTTGCATGCCCACGTGCCACGCTCATGGAGGGTTTGAAGCGCATCGGAAGAGAACTTAGTCCGTATATGGTTGACGAGGCACAAGGGTGCCCGATGTAGAAGTTACATCATACCAAGCCATTACATATATGGTGGCTTGTAATAAAAACTATTTCTTTATAGGGCAGGGGAGCCTCCTTTCGTTTGGTAACTCTGTCCTATAAACAATGAAACAGCGTTGCTGTTTTCTATTTATAAACAAAGTACTATAAATAACACACTCGCTTATATCTCCTCCCCTACCAACGAATTTACCTTGATTTTCTTTTCTTTCCCCAAACGTTCTTTCGCTTTTTTAACCCTCAGACATGTTGCACTTCATGGCAAAACATTGTATCTTTGTCATGTAAAATCAAAATCATCTGCACATGGAAATCAGACAAAAGCATAGAAACAACCTTATGAAACCCATTCATTTGTTCCTTTTGAGAATGACAAGGAGCATCGTCACTTTACTTTTTTTACTGGCACTTTTGCCTGCATCTGCCCAGCGCGTTGCCATTCATCAGCTCCGCAATGGCATGACCGTGTGGCTCAATCCTGACTCCACGGAGTCGAAATTCATCGGATATGTGGTCGTGAAAGCAGGGGCACGCGACTGCCCAAACACTGGAATTGCCCACTATTTCGAACACATCATGTTCAAGGGAACCCGGCAAATCGGCACCACAGACTATGCCCATGAAAAGCCATTGCTCGATGAAATCAGTAGGCAGTACAACCTTCTCTCGCAGACCACTGACCCCAAACAGCGCACAACCATACAGCTGCAAATCAACAAGCTCAACCAACAGGCTGCCCGCTATGCCATTCCCAACGAGTTTTCAAAACTGCTGACCCGCTATGGCGGCACAGGCATCAATGCCTACACCGACCTCGATGAAACCGTGTATCACAGTGAATGTGCTCCACAATACATCGCCCAATGGTGCCAACTGAACAGCGACCGCTTCATCAACCCAGTCTTCCGCCTCTTTCAGGGCGAACTCGAAACCGTCTATGAAGAGAAAAACCGCGCTGAAGACAACTTCGGCATGCAACTCATGGAGCATCTCCAAGAAATGGTGTTCAAGGGCAGCAACTATGAATATCCAGTGATTGGAAGCACTGAAAACCTGAAAAATCCACGGCTTTCTGACATGGAGGCATTTTATCAGAAATATTATGTGGCCAACAACATGGCCCTGATTCTCTGTGGAAACTTCAAGGAAAAAGACATCATTCCCCTATTGGAAAAAACCTTCGGGCGCATCCGAAGCGGAGAAACTCCCATGCGCGAACCTATCAACTTAGCTGATTTCAATCCCAATCGGACACTGAAAATCAAGATACCTTTTCCTCTGATCAAGGCTTCAGCCCTCGTGTTCCGCGGGCCAACCCCACGTGACCGTGACTACACCGCCATGCAGATTGCCATGCATCTGTTGTCAAACAGCAATAACAGCGGACTCATTGACTCGCTTTCAAGTCATCATCATGTGATGTACAGCATGGCTGCAGGTGCCGACATGTTCATGACACGCGAGGTTGGTCTGTTAGGAGTGGCTGCCGTTCCCAACCTCCCCTTCGGTTCGAAACGCAAGGCAGAACACCTCTTGTGGCAACAGATCAACAAACTCAAAAGCGGAGAATTCTCTGCAGAAAGTCTTGAAGCGGCCAAGACCGAATATCTTAAACAAGAGAAACTAAAGTTGGAAAACATCAACAGCCGCATCTCACTGATGGCCGGCTGCTATGCAAGGGGCATAGACTGGAACGACTACATCCGACAGATTTCAACGCTTCCGCAGCTGCAGAAAGCCGACATCATGGCAGCCTGTCAGCACTATTTCGGCAACCACTACCTGCTTTTTCACAAGAAATTCGGCAAATATAAAAAGGATAAAATCAGCAAACCACCCTATGCTCCGGTGCAGACGGACAACCAGAACCGCCAGTCTGACTATGCCGTTCAATTGGCCAAGACATCTACGCCCACCCTTATTCCGCAGTTTATCACACTCGGCAAGGAGGTCACGACACGGCATCTCGGACCACAAGCCGACCTCTATACGACCGCCAATCCACAGAATAACATCTTCCGATTGACGCTTAGCTGGCACCAGATACAGGCGAAGAAGCCTATCCACACCATGTCGGATTTGTTTGATTATTTAGGCACATCGACCCTCAGCAAGCAGGCTTTTGCCAAACAGCTGCAGGCACTTGGCACCACGCTCAGTGGCAATTATGCGCTCGGAGGCATGAGCATTCAACTCTCAGGTTTCGATAACAACCTCGCACCTTCAATCCGTTTGCTCACCGATCTGCTTCAACATCCGAAGACCGACAAGAAGTTTATCGCTACCATGAAGAAGGATGCACGCCTTGGCGACAAGTTCTTCGGCAAGGACATGGAGGCTATTCACGAAGCCGTGTTGGACAAAATAGCTATGGGCGACAAGGCTTTTGAACTGCAGAACATGCCGACAAGCGAACTGAAAAGACTGCAAGTGGCCGACATCGAAGGTCTCTTCAAGGCTGCACAGAGAGGGAAACTGACCGTCAGCTACAGCGGGAACATCGCTGCCGACAGCCTTGCCAACCCGCTGAAACCTGTCACCGAGGACGAAAACCGACAGGACTACAAAGGCTATGACTACGAAGTAAAACGCCCGGAAAAGCCCACTATCTACCTTTATGACAAGGCAGATGCACGGCAGGCTATCGTGGGCACTTACACCGTTCTGCCCCCTCTCGACACCGAAGAAAAGGAAGCTCTGTTCACCATCTGGCGAAACTATTTCAGCAACGGCAGCCTCAACAGTGTGCTTTTTCGTGAGTTGCGCGATCTCCGTTCCTTGGTCTACACCTGCGGAGGCAGAGCCTATACCCAATGGTTCAAAGCCAAGAAGAATCGTCCCATCGGTTACTTCACCACGGCAGGAACACAGACCGACAAGGCTCTGACCACCCTTTCGCTCATCGACAGCCTGCTGACCGACATGCCCATTGACGCACACGACCTGCAGAACGCACGGCAATCGGCCATGAACAACATCAATAATTCGCGCCCCACATTTCGCAACCAACCGGGCTATATGGCAGAAGCCGTGCTCGAAGGCTACACCGAAGATCCCAACAAGGCACGCGCAGCAGCCATCAGCCAAACGACCAATGCGCAGGTCATAACCTACTATCGTCAGCACATTCAGCATGCTCCCCGCTCCTATTTCGTCATCGGCAATCTCAAAGCTATCGACCGAAAGGCCCTCGAACGCTATGGAAAGGTCGTAGTGGAATTTAAGAAAGACGACATTCACAGATAAGAATGCAAATACATCAAATCCGACTTCGCAACCAACAACTGGTGGACCAACGCTTTCAAAAGCCCGAAAACGTTGTGGAATGGCTGGGAGCTGTTCAGGCACAACAGCTCGAAATGGCTAAACTGGCCATTGCCCTACGCACGAAGAACGGCACACTCGACCAAGTAAACAAAGCCATAGACCAAGGTAAAATCGTGCGCACTCATGTGCTTCGACCCACATGGCATATCGTCAGCGCACATGACATCAGGTGGATGCTCCAGCTTTCCTACCGCAAACTTAAACAGGCATACCGCACATTGGAAAAGGCATCCGGACTGATATCTGAAGGACAAACATGGACAAAACACCTCGACAAGCTTGCCCAACTGCTGTACGGTCAACACCTGACACGACCGCAAATCACAGATTATTTCAAGCAGGAAATGGGCAACCTCCACCCGCATTTCATGACAACCCTCCTGCAAGAAGCCGAGATTGAAGGGATTGTTTGCAGCGGGAAACAGCAGAACGGGCAGCACACCTACACGCTAATGGACGACTGGATACCCCAACAGGCGTTGCCTTCTCATGAAGAAGCACTAGTACTGTTGGCTCGAAAATACTTTCAAAGTCATGGTCCGGCACGTTTCAATGACTTCTTGTGGTGGTCGGGATTGACGATAACAGAGGCACGAAAGGCTATCCACCTTGCAGGCAATGAACTGCAAAGACAAACGCTACCCAACGACGAATTCTATATGACAGCGCATGAAACCGATAGGAAAGTCACCAATAAGCAGCTGCTTCTGCTGCCTTCTTACGACGAATATATCAT
Source organism: Prevotella sp. HMSC077E09 (assembly GCF_001814685.1). NCBI lineage: Bacteria > Pseudomonadati > Bacteroidota > Bacteroidia > Bacteroidales > Prevotellaceae > Prevotella > Prevotella sp. HMSC077E09. The sequence continues at coordinate 120,190 of NZ_KV817495.1, forward strand.
TGCCTATAACAACCGCAACGATGTGATTCTACCCGAAGATGCGCCAAAAGCCTTTACCAAAAATGGCATATTCTTTCCCCTCATCCTTGAAAACGGCAGAGCCATCGGCAACTGGAAACTTGAAAACAAAAAGGCTATCTCACCCACATGTAGCTTTTTCGGCGCAGAACAACAACCCGATTCCAACCGTCTTTCACAAGCCATTGCCCAGTTTCAGCAACACTTTGCCACCAACAAGCTTTAAGACAAGGAGCATGGCCTCGGCTGATCACGGAATGAATTCTCACAAACAATACAACAACATAAAACCAACAACATGATAGAAAACGAAGTTATCAAAGCTATTCGCGAGCGCAGAAGCATCCGCCGCTTCACAAATGAACAGATTACCGACGAAGAACTGCAGACCATTCTCGAAGCAGGAACATGGGCAGCAACAGGAAAAGGGCTGCAAGATCCATGGATTGTAGCCGTGCAGAACGAGCACCAATGCCGGCAACTGCGCGAGATGAATGCAGCAATAATGGGCGTAACGTCCGACCCCTACTATGGTGCACCGACCCTTATCTTCGTTTTTGCCTCACAGGATTGGTTCAACAACACGCGCGACGGCAGCTTAGTGCTCGGCAACATGATGCTTGCAGCCCATGCCATTGGCCTTGGCAGCTGCTGGATTAACCGTGAGGAACAGATGTTTGCAACCGCTGAAGGCGGGCAACTCATGCACGAATGGGGACTCCCCGAGGGGCTGATGGGCATCGGTGCACTGTCTGTAGGCTATCCTGCTTCATGTCCGAAAACCGTGAAAGCAAGGAAGAAAGACTATTATCGCGTGATTAAATAAAGCACGATGCATAATTCATAATGCATCATGAGGACGTGAAAAGTATAATCTAAAGAAGCATTGTGCGTGTGAAGACCGGCGCTTAGCCAGATTGTCGAAACAGAAAAAGCAGCATGGCTGAACACTGCATGCAACACAGGGACAGACAAAGCAAAAGACAATCTTGTGCCCGTCAGTTTCTCATTTGCGTCAGATCAGCGCGCAATCTGCATCAAGTCATCGTGCAATCTGCGTCAGATTACATCGCAATCTGCGTCAAGTCACAGGCTCATTTGACGCTGATTGCAAAGCGCTTTAATAGGGATTGATAATGAAGTCATTCAGAGGCATGATTTGATGCCGCTTGAATGAAGAAAAGACACATTATCCGCAGTCGTCAAACCTCATTGGAGTTGCAAAGTCTGCAGGGCTGCGAAATGAACGGACACACCTTTGGACACAACGGAAAAGAGCGTATGAAGAAACTGATGATGAGACTTCTCAAATGCGTATTGGGTACGTTTGTACTCCTCGTTTTTTACTTTGCGCTCAGCAATATATGGAAAGGCGAGGACTGGATAGGCACTTATTATGGCATCAAACTGAACTCACAATACACCCTGTGGACGACAGATCCGCAGGGCAATCATTATAGTATTCAAGACAATAAAGCCTTTGAGGAAATGCCTTCAGAGGTAGACTCCGTGCAGGTGGCAGGCAACTACGTGCTCGGACATAGCAAGAAAGGTTACTTTCTGATAGACATGAAGACGCAAAAATTAGTCTACTATGCCGCAAAGCCCATGATAAAGCCCTGGAACGACACGGTGAGACTGATGTCTCCCCACACCTATTATCAGCAACATAACCGCCATATAGACATCATCTGCATGTTGCTGTTCCTCTTTTCTGCAGTGCTTCTATGTTGGCGGATATGGTGACCTGCGGCTTTTCTTCAAGACTTTGAAGCGCCTTTCAGCTCGGGATATTGAATTCGTGTGTGGTAAATGGCCATCAGGCGGGCAATGATAAGCTGCTTGGCCAGGGAGATATCGCGGAACGTGATAGGACATTCGGTGAAGAAACCATCGGCCACCTGCCCGTCGATGAGCTTATTGACAAGCTGGCTGATGCTCTCCTCGGTATATTCATTCAGTGAGCGAGAGGCTGCTTCAACCGTGTCGGCCATCATCAGAATAGCCTGTTCGCGCGTGAAAGGATTAGGCCCGGGATAGGTGAACTTCTCCATGTCAATATCCTCATCGGGGTGTTCGTTCTTATATTTGATGTAGAAATATTTGGTGACTCCACGCCCGTGATGCGTCAGAATGAAGTCCTTGATGATGGTTGGCAGGTTGTATTTCTCTGCCATTTTCACGCCTTCAGTCACATGACTGATGATAATCTTCGCACTATCTTCATAACTCATGTGGTCATGGGGGTTCACTCCGGCTTGATTTTCGGTGAAGAATACAGGGTTGGTCATCTTACCTATGTCGTGATAAAGGGCGCCCGTACGCACCAACAAGCTGTTGGCACCGATGCGGTTGGCTATCTCTGAAGCTAAGTTTCCAACGGTGATAGAGTGTTGGAAGGTGCCCGGAGCAATCTCACTCAAGTCGCGCAGCAGGCCTCTGTTGGTATTTGAGAGTTCGATGAGCGTCACATTGGAGACGAAACCAAAGGCTTTTTCGATGAGATACATCAGCGGATAAGACAACAACAGCAACACACCATTGACCAGGAAGTACACATACATGTCGCGATCCAATTTCAGAAGGTCATTGCTTTGAAGCAGTTGGAGCGAGATATAGACAAGAATGCTGCCCACAGTGACCAACAGACTCGTCTTGAACACCTGTGCACGACTGGAGAGTTCGCGCAGAGAGTAGATAGCAATCAAGCCTGAAACGAGCTGAATGATAATGAATTCATACTGATATCTGACTGTTGCGGCACAGATAAGTATCATCACTGCATGGGTGATAAAGGCCGTGCGGGAGTCCATAAACACACGCACGAAGATAGGAACCAGCGTGAACGGAAGCACATAGACACTGAAAATGCTGTGGCTCATCATGAGAGAAACCAATATTGGAAAGATGAACACCATGGCATAGAGCATCAGGATGCTGCGCGGTTTAAGGAAATAGTCATCGCGGAAAAGTGCCAGATAAATCGTGAACAGCGTCACGAGAATGGTTACAAAGAGTATCTGTCCGATGAGTGTATTCGTGATTTCAGCCTCTGTTGCATTACGTCTTTGCATCTCACGCTCAAAGGAACTCAGCACACGATAAGTATAATCATTGACGATTTCGCCACGGTCAATCACCTTCTGACCGCTCATCACCATGCCACTGGCAAGCGGGATACTTCCTAAGAGATCGGATTTTTCGGCATCACAACGCTTCTTGTCGTAGCTGAGATTAGGTGCAATATAGTCTGTCAGATTGCAGCGTTGCAGAATGGAACGATAGGGGACGAGTGCCGGATCAAGGAGAATTGTCTCATAGGCCGACATCGTTGAATAGAGCATGTTGACTTTCGTGCTCTTTGCCTCCTTGCCACTCACCACGCGAATCATATTGCTTGAGTCGGCCACCAAATCGTTATATTCGGGCGTAGACATGATACCCGTGCGATAAAGCTGATGCAAACGCTCGGCAATCCGGTGCACACTGCCCGACGGCATGCCTTCAATGCCGACACTGAAATCATGATAAAACTGCTTGATTTCGCTCTTTTCGAGCTTGGCATCATAGTTATAATAAGGCTGAAACGACTTGAGTGCCGAGTCTTGTTCAGCCTTCACAGCTTCATCCGTCTTATAGACGGGGAAGTCAAACTTAGCAATAAACGAGCCATACATCCATGGTTTTCCGATGTCATAACGTAGCTGCACACCCCTGTTTCGCGGCATGAAAAACACGATAAGAGCCACCGTGACCAAGATTAATGTAAAGCGTATAGCCACGTTACGCCAGTAGATACTTTTGTATCTCTCAAAGAATGCCATACTGTTTGATTTATTGTTTACTACGCGAAAATACTAAAAAAATATTCAAAACTGAAAAAAATATATTAATTTTGCACGAAAATATTGTCTCAAGATATGTCAGAAAGAAAAGTAAGAGTGCGCTTTGCACCCAGTCCTACAGGTCCCTTGCATATCGGCGGTGTACGAACTGCCCTGTATAATTACCTTTTTGCACGCCAGCATGGAGGCGAATTGGTATTCAGAATAGAAGATACCGACTCTCATCGCTTTGTTCCCGGTGCCGAAGAATATATCATAGAGTCATTCCGTTGGCTTGGAATAAAGTTTGATGAAGGTGTCAGTTTCGGTGGAAGTCATGGCCCTTACCGTCAGAGTGAACGTCGTGAAATCTACAAAAAGTATGTAGGACAGCTTCTTGATGCAGGCAAAGCTTACATTGCTTTCGATACTCCCGAGGAATTGGAAGCCAAGCGTAACGAAATCAAGAACTTCCAATATGATGCTCATACGCGTCTCCAAATGCGTAATTCACTGACCCTTTCCAAGGCAGAAGTGGATCAGTTGATTGCTGACGGCACACAATATACCGTGCGTTTCAAGATTGAACCGGGCGTAGAAGTGCATGTCAACGACATGATTCGCGGTGAGGTTATCGTCAAGAGTGACATTCTCGACGACAAAGTTCTCTACAAGAGCGCCGATGAATTGCCTACCTATCACTTGGCAAACATCGTAGATGACCACCTCATGGAAATCACTCACGTCATCAGAGGCGAGGAATGGTTGCCCAGTGCACCCCTCCATGTGTTGCTGTATCAGGCATTCGACTGGACAGATACTATGCCAAAGTTTGCCCATCTGCCCCTGTTGCTCAAACCGGAAGGCAAAGGAAAGCTGAGCAAACGCGACGGAGACCGACTCGGTTTCCCTGTTTTTCCATTGGAATGGCATGATCCAAAGACCGGAGAAATATCGTCGGGATACCGTGAAAGCGGTTATTTCCCCGAGGCAGTAGTCAATTTCTTGGCCCTATTGGGCTGGAACCCAGGCACTGACCAAGAACTTTTCACCCTCGAAGAACTCGTGAAAGCCTTCGACATCAGCAAGTGTTCACTTCACGGAGCGAAGTTCGACTTCCAGAAAGGAATATGGTTCAACCACGAATATATCCTCAAGAAGAGTGATGACGAGATTGCAGCGCTCTTCGCACCTATCGTGGCTAACAACGGCGTTGACGAGCCCATGGAGCGTATCACGCAGGTAGTTCATATGATGAAAGACCGCGTCAACTTCGTGAAAGAACTCTGGGAACTTTGCGCTTTCTTCTTCATTGCACCGTCAGAATATGACGAAAAGACTGTGAAGAAGCGCTGGAAGGAATATTCTGCACAGCAGATGACCGAATTAGCCGACGTGCTTGAAGGCATCGAAGACTTCTCTATCGAAGGTCAAGAGCCTGTAGTGATGAACTGGGTAGAACAGAAAGGCTATAAACTCGGTGATGTAATGAACGCATTCCGATTGACTTTGGTCGGCATTGGCAAGGGTCCCGGCATGTTTGACATCTCTGCTTTCTTAGGCAAGGAAGAGACATTGAAACGCATGCGCAAAGCGATTGAAGTGTTGAAATAAGCGCGTTACAGCAACGACAGACAAAACCTACAGAACATCGTGTACAATATCGTAATCTATCTATACTTGATTGGAGTGGCCATTGCAAGCCTCTTCAACAAGAAAGTCAAGAAGATGTGGGCCGGAGAACGGCAGGCTGTCAAGGTCTTAAAAGAGAAAGTAGACCCTGAAGCCCGCTATATATGGTTTCATGCCGCCTCTTTAGGTGAGTTTGAACAAGGTCGTCCGCTGATTGAACACTTGCGGGAAACACATCCGGAGTATAAGATACTGCTCACATTCTTTTCGCCTTCGGGCTATGAGGTGCGTAAAAACTACGAGGGAGCTGACATCATTTGTTATCTTCCTTTAGACACTATACGCAATGCACGCCGTTTCCTTCGCGCGGTAAAACCCGTGATGGCTTTCTTCATCAAATATGAATTCTGGTACAACTACCTCCATATTCTGCAGCATCGTGGTGTTCCTACCTACAGCGTAAGCAGCATTTTCCGTCCCGATCAGATATTTTTCCAATGGTATGGCAGGCAGTATGGCCGCGTATTGAAATGCTTCACACATTTCTTTGTGCAGAATATGGAGAGCAAAGCACTGTTGGCTAAGTTGGGAATTACCGATGTTGATGTTGTCGGAGACACGCGTTTCGACCGCGTTCTTCAAATCAAGGAGGCCAGCAAACAGCTGCCGATAGTAGAACAGTTCACAGCCCATGCACAGAAAGTTTTTGTGGCAGGCTCGTCATGGTTACCCGATGAAGAGATTTTCATTAAATACTTTGACATTCACAAAGATTGGAAACTCATCATTGCCCCACACGTTATCAGCGATGAACACCTTTCACAAATCTTCGAATTATTGAAAGGACGGCGTGTCGTTCGCTACACTGAGGCCACAGAAGAGAATGTGAAAGATGCCGAAGTACTGATTATCGACTGCTTCGGACTGCTCTCTTCAATCTACCATTACGGTACAGTTTCCTATGTGGGTGGCGGTTTCGGTGTCGGCATTCATAATGTGTTGGAGGCTGCCGTATGGGACATTCCTGTCGTTTTCGGGCCAAACAACAAGCATTTCCAAGAGGCTCAAGGCCTGATGTTGGTTCAGGGAGGCTTTGAAATCAAGGATTATCAGAGTTTCCGCGACCTCATGATGCGCTTTGAAACCGATGCCTCTTTCCTGCAGAATGCGGGAGAAAATGCCGGAGCTTTCGTGAAAAGCAGAGCCGGAGCAACGGCAAAGGTCATGGAAAACGTGTCACTTTAAGACACAGAAGGGCATCCATGGTGACTCTATCACCTCCTATAAAACACAGCTGATGAACCTTAAAAGCAGTTTTTGCATCCTCGTTTTCACCCTCAGCCTTTGCACTTTGGCATGCAGTTCCACTGATATTCAATTCCAAGAAATCAGCAAACAGGAGTTTGATAAGGCCTTCAAGCAGTATCAAACCTATAATCTCATCGCTGACACCAACGCTGTTGACAGCGCAACACGTGTCCGGATGACGCATGAAATCAAGCAACTTTATGGCAAATGGAAGGAGCATATCAATATCTTTCAAGTGGGGAAAATCCATGAAACAAAGGAGTATATGGCGATTGTCGTGGGTGTAACCGGTGAGTTTTTCATCAATCTCTTCGACAAGAGCGTGCAACTTATCCCCATTGACAGTGCCTCTTACAATCGTCTTCCCATGGAATATCACGCCTATTCCAAAGCGGGTCTATGGGCAGGAGAAGACTGGTGGGAAGATGCCGGAGAGCCTCCATTGAATATACTTGTACGGAAACACGAGACAGGCAAACTGAAAACCATTTGCACTGTCAAGGATTCAACACTCTGTTTTCCTCATGCTTGGGAAGCAAAAAGCATTGAAGCGTTGCGACGTTTCATCTTCTGGGGCGCCGACAACACACTCTATCTGATGTGCTACCGATATGATAAAGCGGAGAAACAGCAGCGCCAATCAACCCCAAAAGACAGTCCTCGCCCTTATGTTTACATGAAAATAAAAGTTAACGAGAATACACATGCGTCTGCATCTTGCCCTAAATAAGTCGGCAAAATGCAAACGCACGAAATGAAATCTATAGGGTTACAGCCACAGACTACGCAGCAAGCAGCCCTCTACTTGCTTGGCAATGAATTGGCTTCTGCCTGCCATTTCTTCAGTTCTTTATCCGTCATGCGGCACATATAAGTGAAAAGTGTTCTGAGAGAACCATCAGACTGCACGAAAGGTGACTCGTAATAACAGAGTTGCCGGCTGTTCAACCAATCGCAAGAAAGCAGCGGTTGCGTTTCTCCCTCTCTGTAAACTTCAAACCTTTTGCCGTCAGCCGACAGTCGGGTTGTATAGGCTTTCGTCACTTTTCGGGGGCTTCCACCCAATGCGTTGCTATAAAAATAGGTCGTAACAGAGTCAGCCGTGAAGTAAAGGTCATGGGGACTGATGCCTATCATGTCTTCATAAAAATTGCGATTTGTGATTTTCCCGTTCTCCACAGCATAGCTGACAACGTGTTTCCAGCCATGACCTACAATGAGTTTCTGCCAGAGAGCATCATTCACTTGATAGATAGGAGGCTCTATACATGTAATGGGAGCGTTCTCATCATCATCATTTGAACAGGCCGTCAGACTTATTCCTGCCAACAGGAGCACAAGGCTCCACACTATAAATCCTTTTGTTTTCTTCATGTTATTCTATCATTTTGTTCACAAATATAATGTAAAAAACGATTAATCTTGCCTCGTAACTGAAGTTTTTTTTGAGTTTATTCAAAAAATAATGCAAGGGAGTTCATACATCATAGGGAGACTAACAAGCAGGCTTTACCCGTAAACAGAGTTGTGGTTTTGCTGTTTATCCGCCGCTCATTAAAATGATATGAAATCATATCTGCAAATGCCTTAAAACTCGTTCTCTATCCAAACGCTTTGTAACTTGCATCAAATGAGCTTGTAACTTGACGCAGATTATCGTGCAACTTGACGCAGATTGCACGATGATATGACGCAGGTTGCAGAACCATGAAAAGCGAATGAGAAAACAGAATGAGGCAACCCCTTTTCCCATATCAATTCTTTCAGCTGCCTTAAAAGCGCAATTCTACCCTCCGCTCCATTCATATTCCCACACAGAAACAGCCCAACAATGTCTCTACAAACTGCACAAATCACTTCAAAATGCGCAGTTTTTATGCACAAAAAGCAAAAAGTGTGCATAAAACTCGCCTTTTAATGTTAACACAAATTAAAAACTTTAGCGTTTTTGTAGACTTTTAGAACAATCTAAATACCTTTGCGACGAATTTTATTAAGATTTTTAAAGATGAATAAATTAAAATTCGCTTTCATTGCAATTGCAATCTCAGCGTCACAGACAATGTGGGCAGGTGGCCTACTGACGAACACCAACCAGAATGTAGCTTTCAACAGAATGCTGAGCCGCGAGGCTTCCATTGGCATTGATGGTGTCTATTCAAACCCTGCAGGTGTGGCTTTCATGAGCGATGGTCTGCACCTCTCCTTGAACTGGCAACTCGTGTTCCAGAGCCGCATTATCAACAACGAATTCCCGCTATTTACACGTAATCAGAACAACAATTCAACCGAACGCAAATTCCGTGGTACGGCTTTTGCGCCTGTACTTCCCTCCATTCAGGCAGCCTACAACTGGAAGAAGTTCTCTTTCCAAGCGATGTTTGGCGTGACCGGTGGCGGTGGTAAATGTACTTTCGACAATGGACTTGGCTCGTTTGAAAAGATTGTCGGCGAGACGGCTGCAGGTGTAAACAAGCTGGCACAAACATTAGATAAGGTAACGGGAAACCGCTTGGGACTAAGCAGTGACCAACAGTTTGGCAAGCAAGGCACCTACAGTTACGAGAGCTATATGCGTGGCCGTCAATATTATTATAGCCTATCTTTGGGTGCAGCTTATCGTGTAACTCCTCAGCTTAGTGCCTATGCCGGCGTGCGGGGTGTATATGCCATGAGTAATTATTATGGCTATGTCCGTAACATCAAAGTGGGCAACGTACCTCTCTATACAATGCTTGATGCAACCAAACCAAACTCTTCAGACATCGAATTGAACTGTGACCAGACGGGCGTGGGCTTTACACCTATTCTTGGCATTGACTTCAAAACAGGGCGTTGGAACTTTGCTGCGAAGTATGAATTCAAGACACGTATGCGCCTGAAGAACGAGTCGGTAAACCAGCTTCCAAGTATCGGTAATCTGCCATATAAGTTAAAAGAGATTTTTAAGGAAGCTAATATCCCACATAATAAAATTGAAGAAATACTCACGAATAAAGATGTCGTAGGTGCAATGAAGAATATTAAGGATGAGTTCGACAAGAAGATTGAAGAAGCAACTGGTGAATATGCCGACGGCAAGACTGTTGCCAACGACATCCCTGCCTATCTTGCTATAGGCGCAGGTTATAATCCAATTGATCCATTGCGCATCAATGTGGGGTTCCACTACTTCTTTGATAAGCAGGCAACAACCTATCAACACCGCGAAGATAAACTGAAACGAGGTACAATCGAATGGAATGCAGGCGTGGAATTTGATGCTACCAAGAAGTTTACTCTAAGTGCAGGGTGGCAGAACACAAGTTATGGTCTGACCAAGGAATACATGGATGACAAGTCGTTCGTGGCCAATTCAAACTCTGTGGGTATAGGTGCCTGCATACATCTGAGCAAGAAAATCGATCTCAACGTGGCCTATTTCCACACCTTCTACTCTACTTTCAACGGTGACAAGACCGAGAATGTGGGCGGGAACGAACTGCTTTATAAAGCTCGTTTCACCCGTAACAACAGCGTGTTCGGTGCAGGTGTAGACATCAACTTCTAAAAGACGCTCCAAATCTTTGCCTTATAAGACACGAAGAAATAAATCTATACTATAAATAAAAAAGGTGTCGCTCATACTATATTTTACGTCATGAGCGACACCACTTTTTATGTATTATCATTTCTTCGACGGCAAAACAGCCTGTCTTCTACATCGGATCAACGTCATAATAAATGTGCAGGGCAGCATAACGTTTGTCCTGCATCATTTGTTTCTGTACGTAGCGCAGCACCTCACGCACGCGTTTCAGGTTGATACCATGCTCAAGTTTGATGACAATCTTTCGGATATGCATGGTCTTCACGCGTGCTATGGCAGGCTTGTCTGGCCCAAGAATGCGGTCAGAAAAATACTGGCGAAGACGACTCCCCATTTCCAATGCGGCTGTTTCTACCACTTCATTCTTGGTATGTTTAAGGTAGACATAGACCAAATGATAGAAAGGTGGATAGTGAAAGAGCGAGCGTTCATCCAGCAGGTCTGTACAAAAAGACTTGAAATCATGGCGTACAACCTGCCCTATAACCGGCAGATCGGCACTCTTTGTCTGAAGAATGACAAGCCCTTGCCTGCCCTTTCGCCCTGCACGTCCACTCACTTGGCTCATCATCATGAAGGCATGTTCATAGGCACGAAAGTCGGGATAGTTGAGCATGGCATCGGCATCGAGGATGCCAACAACGCTGACATTGTCGAAATCGAGGCCCTTACTAATCATCTGTGTGCCGATAAGAATGTTGGTACGACCGGCAGAAAAGTCGTCAATAATGCGCTCGTAAGCATTCCGGGTGTGCGTAGTGTCGAGATCCATGCGGGCTACCCGTGCTTCGGGAAACAGTTCGCGCACTTGGTCTTCCACCTTTTCCGTGCCATATCCGCGGCTGACGAGCTTCTCACTTCCACACTGCGGGCACTTCACGGGCACGCTGTACGTAAAGCCACAATAATGACATGAGAGTTGGTTGAGGTTCTTATGATAAGTCAGTGTGACGTCACAATTTGTACATTTCGGCACCCAACCACACTCCTTGCACTCTATTCTCGGGGCAAAACCACGGCGGTTCTGAAACAGAATCACCTGCCTGTCATCATGCAACGCCTGCCTGACAGCCTCTAAAAGTCGCGGGGAGAAAGGGCCTGTCATCATCTTTCTGCGCTGCAAATCCTTGGTATCTACAACTTCAACCTGCGGCAACTGAATTCCTTTGAAACGTGTAGTAAGCGTCACAAGTCCATATTTTCCTTGCTGTGCATTATAGTAACTTTCAAGTGAAGGTGTGGCAGTTCCCAACAGCGTCTTGGCCTGATACATGGATGCCAGCACGATAGCAGCGCTCCTTGCATGATAGCGGGGAGCAGGGTCTTGCTGCTTGAAACTCGTTTCATGTTCCTCATCAACGATGACAAGTCCAAGCTTCTGAAAGGGCAGAAAGACGGCACTGCGCGCGCCAAGAATAACCTCATAGGGAGCATTGGAAAGCTGCTTGTTCCACATTTCCACACGCTCGGCATCGCTATATTTGGAATGATAAATGCCCAATCGATTGCCAAACACTTTCTTCAGGCGGCTTGTAATCTGTACGGTCAAGGCGATTTCGGGCAAGAGATAAAGCACCTGTTCGCCTCGATCGAGTGCCTGTTGGATGAGATGGATATAGATTTCGGTCTTCCCGCTTGACGTTACACCTTGCAAAAGCACAACTTTCTTCGTGGCAAACAGCTCATTAACAGCCTCAAAAGCTGTGGACTGGGCCGTGCTCAGAGGCTTCATGCACTCCGGATGTGCCGTTTCAGAGGTGTTCAGTCGGCCCACTTCTTTCTGATAAAGGGTAAGAATGTTGCGGTCAACCAAGGCTTTGACGGTAGCAAGCGAGGTGTTGGTGGCGTTCATCAGCTCTTCACGTGTAATCTCGGTCAGCGGTTCCTGCGGTGTCGTTCCATTCAGCGTGTCCCAATGCGACAGCGAAAGAAAGCCCACAAAAGCCTTGAGTTGTTTGGTGGCACGCGTCAACATGTTCATGGCCACATGCAGAGTTTGTTCACTGCGAAAGGCTTCTGAGAGCGTAATATAAGTCTCTTTCTTCGGTCGGTAGCCCTCTTCGGCCTTCAACCCGGAAGGCAAAGCAGCCTTATAGATATCGCCAAGCGGTGAAAGATAGTAGTCGGAAATCCATTGCCAGAGTCTTATTTGCTGATGAAGTAATATCGGTTGTCGGTCAATGACTTCGATGATAGGCTTCACTTCAAACTCCGGCTTCTCGTCGACGACGTGCATCACGATGCCGATATACTTCTTCGACTTGCCCAACGGCACGAGCACGCGACATCCTACCTGCGCTTTTGCCGCTTGATTATCGGCAACTGCGTAGGTGAAAAGCCCGTCTAAAGGCAATGGAAGAACGACCTCTACATATTTCATGCAGTTGCAAAGATAAATAAAATAATGGGAATTCCGACAAAATGCAGGGGGAAAAGGAGGCTCAAAACATTGCTGACGTACGGTCAACTCACTTCAAGCTTCATGCAAAAAACAGGTTGAAGATTATCAGGAGAACACGCATTGAAAGTTGGCTCGCAACATCCTGTTTTCCCACAAACAAGACTTGAATTCCCCGTTTACAGAAAACCACACTGCAACTTGCATCACTTTACGCTGTAATCTCTATCACTTTACCACGCAATATGACGCAGATTGCACGGTCATTCCAGTCACTTTACAACGCAATATGACACAGATTGCAAAATAAAGCAGAGCATGATATTTCTGTTAATATCAGCAACGCCTTTATCAACTGTCCTCTCTTGAGGAGAGATTAGGATAAACTTTCGGCCATATAGCTTTCACTTTTCAATCGTTTTATATATCTTTGCCACAGAAATAAAGTCCGACAACTGTAAATGCATCACGCCAATCCAATCATAATATACAAGAACTGCCGCGCGTTAGTAAGTTTCATATTTCTTTTCACAGCTGCAAATTGCTTGGCAACCACATCTCTGACAGACTCTTTAGGCCATATCACTGAGGAAACAAGCCTTACTGACAGCATGGGAAATGCAGTTCATCATAACACGCAGGAATACAGATACAGGGTCAACGCTTCTATGTCGTTGGCAGGACTGCCATGGATAGTGGCAGGAATTGCACTAAGAAGTGAGAAAAGAAATATCAGGGAAGTACGCAATAAATTCCAACTGAATTTCCACCAATCTGCAGATAACTATATACAATATGCTCCACTATTGCTGACCACAGGACTGAAAGTTGCGGGAGTGGAGGGGCGAAGCAGTCTCAAACGCTATGCTGTCAGCAGTGCAGCTTCATTGATTATCATGGCTACTTTAGTAGAAACCATGAAATATTCTGTCAGAGAACTTCGTCCTGATGGTTCGACAAACAACTCCTTCCCCTCCGGTCATACGGCCACAGCCTTTAGTGCTGCCACAATACTCCATAAAGAATATGGCATGACTCGAAGCCCATGGTACAGCATTGCAGGCTATATGCTTGCTACGGCAACAGGTTGTATGCGCGTACTTAACAACAGGCATTGGGCTAGTGACACGTTTGCCGGTGCGGGTATTGGTATTCTGTCTACAGAGATGGGCTATACTTTGGGGGATTTACTTTTCAAGAACAAAGGTTTGTTACGCCATGACAGGGATGACGAACTTGACCTTTACAAGTATCCAAGTTTCTTCAATGTGCAAATGGGTATCGGCCTAAGTGAGCGTCATCTTGATTTCATGGAGCATCTTCCCGGACTGAACGAATATTATCATGGGCAAAAGAAACGAAAGATTAAACTTTCACGTGGCATTGCCGTTGGCGTCGAGAGTGCCTATTTCCTAAATCGGTATATAGGCTTGGGTGGACGTCTGATGATTACATCACGTAATGTCAAAGGATATGATAAGGATGCACTGCATCCTATTGGAATTCTGAACCAGCTCGCTTCTGCAAATGCCGGATTTCTTGACAGCTACACACTGACCGTTGAATCTAACCACATGGCAGAGTTCAACTGGAGCGGTGGAGTGTACTTCAATTTCCCTATCAGCAAAAGGTTTGCATTAGGTTCAAAACTCCTTGTGGGCAGAAGCTATTTAGACGGCATTGCTGTCACTGCTGAAGTTAAAGGACATCAGCGAGACATTGCATTTGAATATGATCCGCAACATGGTAAGACCGTGCCGACACTCGAAATAAAAGGAAACGGAAAAGATAACGGGAAGCCCTACTACAGCAAGTGGAGTTTCTTTCAAGTGGGTGGAGATAATGCAACGATTATCGGAACAGGACTTTCTGCCACCTTTGCTTATAAATCGAGAATGGCATGGAAAGTCTTTCTTGATTACAATTTTGTGCGTCGCACCTACAGGTCAACCTATGCTCCCACTCTTTTCCTTAAAGATGCCGGCCGCTCTATAACTCTCAACGGACAAACAATCAATAACATCAGTGACTATATTGCCCCTTACGTTGCCTCACAAAAGAAAAGCGTCTCCCAACCCATTCTTGGCGCTGCATTCTCTTTCTGCTTCTGAATGCTCATAACTTCCTCGCCAAGGCATAACTAACTGAAAGACACTGCTACGAATATATACGTTAATAACTATATAATGCTACGAGGAAAATATTATCTCGTAAGGAAATGCCTTTCTGTCATCAAAATGAATATTATTTTTCCTGTAATCACTTACTATTTTCTCAATGGACAAGTGATTATGTCAAATCGAATAAAAGTCTTTTTCCTAAATACTATTTTATCCCCCTATACATTAATAAATGGGACGGGATAGGAATATGGCTTCCTGAAGAACATAGAGAGGGGACTTGGAAAAAGGACCAATACAAAAAAGGAGCCCCG
>NZ_KV817496.1:0-29812 GCF_001814685.1 Prevotella sp. HMSC077E09
CTGTCGCATTTACTAATTTAAACTGCATTTCAGAGCATCACCAAATAGAAATGAAAAACCGTTTTTAGTGCAAATGCAAAACCATTTTATGGCCTTGACACCTTCTTTTCTATCCCCTTAATTGGCAACTTGACGCTAATCATGCGACTATTTGCATGAGATGACGCGATAATTTGATACAGATTGCAGCGTGATTTGACGCAGATTGCACAGCCTTTTCATGTTATTTTACTCCGCATTTCGCATTGCTTTTCATAACATCTTGACTGTCAACGAATTGCAAACCGCCAAAATACAGAACATATTCAACGTGGAGAAGCATTTCATTTCAAATACGCGAGCTATGTAAAGACCGTTGTAAACATTGCTGACAAATATTAACACATTATTCGTTTATAAGGATTTTAGCTTCTCACATGCAATATAAGCTACGCTGACAATATTCAAAATCGTCCCTTTTAATGATTATTATACACATTATGAGCAAGCTAAAAACATTTTTTTCTACCTTTGCAACATTGAATGTTCGGCTGTTTCCATAGAGAAACCCATGGGATAACGAGAGACGCCTCTCATCAAAACGTTTTGCTTATGAATTTCAGACGTGTAGTTTTATTCATCATCATATTATTGCAAATCACCTTTCTCACAGAGGGATATGGCATTTTAGGCCCTGTCGACACGACCGAATTCAACGACTCTCTGCATGCGACACTGCTTCCGCAGCATGCAATAAAGACCATTCCTCCCGGCAACTACAGTGGCATTACCTATTTGGGAAATGATGATTATGCCGTTGTAACCGACAAAGGTCAGCATGAGGGCTTCTATACTTTTCATATCACTTTGACAGCGAATGGCGACATCCAACAAGTAGAAAACAAGGGGTTCACAATGCTTGCAGGTGCAAACAACGACGAGGAAGCCATTGCCTATAATCCTCTGACGAAGCATCTTTACATCGGCAATGAGGCTTCTTCAGAGATTATCGACTATGACATGAAAAGCCAAAAGACTGTCAACAGGGCGGTTATCAGCGACTATCAGCGACGATGTCACGTGAACCGCAGTATAGAAAGCCTCACTTTCGACCGCCGTCGCAATCGACTTTTCACGATGAATGAGTCACCACTCTTCGGAGATAATGGCTTGTTAGTACGCTTAAAACAGCTGACAACCGACTTGAATGAAGAAAAAGAGTATTCTTATCTTATTGATGAACCGCTCGAATCGCCCAACAAAGCTGACAACCGACATGCTTATGGCGTAGCCGACTTGCTGGCTTTAGACGATGGAACCATACTCGTGCTCGAACGAGAGCTATACATCAGGGCGCTGAAACTCAACAGTTGGGTGATGAATAAGATGTTTCGCATTAAGCCTGGTAACCCTCGTAAGCAGTTTGTTGCAGGCTGGCGAACATGGCTTCGCCTTGTAGACAGCGACTTTGCCAACTATGAAGGTATGTGCGAAGGCCCTCGGTTGAGCGACGGGAGGCATGTAATCGTATTCTGTGCTGACAGTCAAGATCGTTACAAAGGCGTCTTGAAAGACTATTTCCGCACGATTGTCTTTTGACAAAGGGACTGAAACAATCTTTCGTTTTCATCTTTTCTGCTTGAAAAACTCCTGCATCAGCTGGCGGCATTCGGCTTCAAGCACACCACGAGTCACCGTGGCTTTAGGATGAAAAGCGCGTGGTGCATAAAGCTGATAGCCCCGCTTCTCATCGCTTGCTCCATAGACAATGCGACCAATCTGTGCCCAGCCTATGGCTCCGGCACACATCACACAAGGTTCCACGGTCACATAGAGTGTGCAGTCAGAGAGATACTTCCCACCTAACAAATCGGCTGCCGACGTGATGGCTTGCATCTCGGCATGCGCCGTGACATCATGCAGTTTTTCGGTCAGATTGTGTGCCCTGCTGATGATTCTATCCTTGCAGACGATGACAGCTCCAATGGGTATTTCTCCCTCTTCGGCTGCTCTTTCAGCCTCATAGAGGGCTTTCCGCATGTATTGTTCGTCCTTGTTGTCAGTTTCTTTCATGTTTATTTCAGTGAACATTTCCTTGATACATTGGTAAAATTGATGCTAACCATGGTCTGTCCATACTGCTCTACATTGATATGCTTATAGCAGGAATAGTCGAGGTACATATCCGTGTTGGTTCTCAACAACAGATTTTCAATCGCAGTTCCTTCGCCTTCACTGATTGTTGTCGACCTACTGTTGATGGTATCTTCGGTTGCGAAGAATGTAAATTGACCGATATGCGTATCTGTTAAGCCCAATCCATGCGTCCCGATATCAATGGTTGCTCGTTGAAAATCGCAGCCGTCTAACAACAATTCAACCTTTCTACGGAAATCAAAGGTGTCAGCTTTGAGATTTGCTATATTCAGGGAGCCACCTTTCAAGTTAAGACTCTTAGGGTTGGCAAGCAGCTGAAGCAACGTAGTCTTAGGCATATTGACAATGATGACCGCAGTTCTTGAGCTGTAATCAGTGTCGTAACCTTCTTCAGAGGTTTGCTCTTCCCCTTTCTTTTCCACAATTTCAAACGTCCTTCCTTCAGCTTTTGTTTTTCCCACTTCGCTACTGGTAATAATATCAAGCATCGTGCCTTTCATCTTCACTTCTACGAGTTCAGAAGGATAATCGACCGTGATTTCACGGGCATTATCGTCAGAAACCAACTCTATGATGTAGTTCTGACTCTCTTCATCATATGGATCTAAGGCCACAAAAGCTTGAATGGCCGTGAGCTTCTGCGTCTTTAACGTTCCTCTTATGCAGGTTTGGAATATTCTGGCCGGCTGCTCCAACGACATGGTTGAAGTCATCACAAGCATCAGGTAGCTTGCAGCAATGAGTCCAAGGATTATTTTTGTTGTTGTTTTCATTATTGCTCCTCCTCCTTTTACATACGATCAATCACTTCCAATTCACACAATCGGCGATAGGAAAGCCACAGATTTACAAGTCCGAGCAAGCCCACCCACGCAGTCAAAATATAGAAAGAAGCGTTGTTGTCGGCATTGAAGAACAACAGAGTAAGGCCTCCGATGAGCAACAACACAAAGGCGCTGATGGTGGTTCCTAACAGTGGTTTGCGCGGAAAAACAAAGCTGCCGAGCATAAAGAACGAAACGGCAAAGACATACCATGCCGTGGCATACAGGATATTCAGCAGGCCATTACTGCCAAAACCCAACCACATGACAGGGTGAGCAATCCTGATATCTACATTTGGAAACGCCGAGGAAAGCAGGAGATAACGCATGATTTCGAGCGCATAGAATATCACATGGAACACCACAAAATAGCCCACGACAAACAACAGCGTACGAGCGAGCCAGTTTTCAAACATGCTCACGGGTATGGTCAGCACGTGAATGCGCCCAGCTTTCTGCTGTCCGTCGGTGAAAATCCGTGTAGCCGAGATGCAAGCTCCTGTATAAAGCAACAGTGTTCCCCATACAATGAGCGCTGTTTTTCCTGCATCATAAGCCTTTGTCCCGTCTTCAGGCTCATAGATAGAAGCATAGGAAATCAGGCAAGTCCACACCTCTATGATGAAAAGAATACCCAACAGAATGGCTGCCGAAAAGAGAATTGTGCGCCGCTGTTCGGTCCACAGCTTGCCTAAATAACACAAGAAACGCTTAAAATCAAAGAAATTATTAGTCATGGTGTACCTCCTTTCCGTGCATAGCTTCCTCAAAATAGGCTTCAAGATCGATGTTTGCCTGAAGTTCTTCGTTACGAATAACCTCACTTCTATCAATCAGCAACACATGATTAAGTACGCTTTCAATATCTTTCACCTGGTGTGTTGAAATCATAAATATACGGTCTGGGCCGATACCCTGCGTGATGAAAGTACGAAACTGGCGCTTCCCTGGAATATCGAGACCGTTGGTAGGCTCATCCATCAGCAGTATCTTCGTGTGTGTGGCCATGGCAAAACTCATGAAAATCTTCTTGCGCTGACCAAGTGAAAGATCGCCTAAATACACGTTGGCAGTCATTCCGAAGGTTTGCAGATAGAGGTTCATGTCGTCCTGAGAAAAGTGAGGATAAAATACGCTGTTTGTCTTGATATACTGCCGGAGCGTGACATTAGGCAGTTCAAACTCGTCAGGAACGAGGAAGATTTCACGCATCGTGACAGGCTTGCGCTTACGAACATCAACGCCACCAAGAGTCACGCTGCCCTTATCTGGAGTCAGCAAACCGGCCATCATATATAATAAGGTGGACTTTCCTGCACCATTCGGCCCCAAAAGTCCATAGATTCTGCCTGGCTGTAATTGCAGACTGAAGTTGCTAAACACAGGCGAATGATGCTTAGGATAACAGAAACTGAGATTGTTTATTTTCATAGATATCACTTGAAATTTTATCGAAAAGTAGGAAACTGTCTGATAACTGCAAAGTTATAAAATTATCGGGGAAGCTACAATTTCTATTATATATTTTTTTTATTTGAATGCAATATGACAAGTGAATGTATTTCTTCGCATACGCATATCTTACAAGCTCTGAGCCAAACTGAATTTACACAACAAAAAAGCGAGCAGGAAACAAATTCCAACTCGCTTAACTATATGAAATATAACGCTGTTTGTTACTGCTTTGGAGCCTCTTCCTGAGCATCAAGACCAAGAGCTGCACGTGCATTCTTATCTTCAGGATCGAGTTTGACAAGCTGCTCATAGTATGGTTTTGCAGCTTCAAGATCGTTCTTGGTGACCCAGTAATAGTAGCCAAGGTTAGCAAGAGCAGATTTCAAAGTAGAAGTTTCATCCTCCTGACGGTCAGCTTTATTGGCCAACAAATCAACTGCCTTTTGGAAGAATTCCGCACCTTTCTCGTCCTGACCTGCCTTAGATGCCTGCATACCGGCCATATTATTAACCCACGCTGCAATAGTAGGCCACTTCTCTGCCATCTGATTATAGATACCATAAGCCTTATCGAGGTTAGCTTGCTTGGTAGGTCCTGCCTTCTCTGCCTTTTGAACATAGATGTTAGCTAACTTTGCATAGTCAGACGGAGTAGCATTCTGGTTGTGTGCCATATAAATCTCATTGCATTCCAATGCCTTGTCTTCCTGCCCCATCTCTGCATAGGTATCGGCCATATACTGATATGGTTTATAATCGTCCTTCGTCAGATCAAAGGCTTTCTGATACTGGGCAATTGCTTCATCATACTGCTTATTACCCTTAAGGGCAAGACCATAATAAATATAGTCGCGGGCACTCTTTTCAACAGAATCGGTGTTGATGATAACCTTTGCAAAATTAATTGCCTCGTCATTCTTCTGCAAATCTACAGCACTCCAAAGAGCTACACGATCAAAAGTAATGTCCTTGGCGAACTTCTGAATACCAAATTTTGAGATATCAAGACTTTCGTCTTTCTTGTTGGCCATGTAAGCAGAAACGGCATAACCTACAAGATAATACTCTTCGAGCTTATCCTTATTGGTCTTAGAAAAGTATTCATAAGCCTTAGCATAGTTTCCGGCAAGGTAGAAGTTATTACCTGCTTCAGCCTCAATAGGGAAATCCGGGCAGTTCTGTTTCAACAGATTAAGTGCTCGCTCACTCTCTTCCGGACTACGTTTTCTATAGACATTCGAATATCGCATATAGCCCTGAGGGTTCTTTGGATCCATAGACATACTCTGCTCATACCACATAGCGGCATTACCACCATCATCTTTCATGGCAGCAATATCACCTAAAAGGATATAAGCATCACCACAATCCTTATACTTTGCAACTACGGCATTAGCAATATTGGTTGCTTCATCATACTGCTTGTTCATCAATAAAGCCTCACCCAATGCCACAAGTGCCTTAGGTTCTTTCTTGAATTCCTTCTGATAGTCCTTAATTAGATTCTTTAAAGTCTTGGAATCCATATTAGGAGTAGCCTTAAGAGACTGCTCAATAGGCTTTAACATCGCATTATAGTTGGCATTCTGTGCCATGGCTGGAACTGACAATCCCATCATCAGTAATCCTGCTACTACATATTTAATCTTTTTCATACTTTTCCTTTTTTTAATTAAAACCTAACTGTGTCTTATGACGAACAACAGAGAGGAAAGTTTAACTCTCTAATTGACTATCTCTTAATATTAACAGTTTTTATGGTGATGTCACCCCTATAAGGTAGCAAGCCCGTCTTAAATAGTATCAACTGGCCTTTGGGACCCGTAATATAGTTGGCAAAACTCCAAGGCAGAGCCTGATAAGGATCAACTACAATGGCATATAAAGTACGGGCAAACGGATAACGACCATCAAGCAAATAAGCCTGATAGGGTTTCCAACTATTCATAGGGGTCGCCTTATCCTTTACGGATACAGACATGACATGAACATTCTTCTTGAAAGTGGTATTGGTTGAATCGCGCTTATCATTAAGCCAATTCGAGCCGATGATACCAATTGCATTTTCATTGTTGTTGACATAATCAATGACAGCCTTACTGTTCTTGGCAGCAACAATGTTGTCGGCAGTAAGGTTCTTACCGCCCATGATAGAGTCAATCACATAATGCAATGTTGCAGAAGCAGGATTATCAAAAACCACTTCAATGCTTCCACGCTTTGATCCTGGATAGATTTCACTCCAGTATTTTACCTTACCTCCCAACACTTTCTTGATGTCATTAACTGTAATGCAAGTATCATTATTGTTTTTATTAACAATGAAAGCTAAGCCATCATAGCCAATGGGGAAAGTCTTTGGAATAAGATTTTTGGATTTGAAATAAGCAACTTCGCTTGGTTTCAAATCACGAGATGTAAAGAAAAGACACGTCTTCAAATCCTGGAGCCTTTTGAACCCCGTAATATCATCAGCATAAAGTGCTTTCAGATGTGCCTTGGGATATTCAAATTCAAACTGCTGTCTTTCCTCTTCTATAAAAGGACTGAAACTCTCGTCAGAGACGAACTCAATCGTCCCTGACGTAGGAGTATCGGTTCTACTGCCTTTGGTTTTCTTCCCACAAGATGAGAAGCCAACCAAAGTCAGGAATAATCCAATAAATATATAAGATAAATTCTTATTCATTTATTTCAATTACTGTAACTTAAATTGCACAGGAACATTGAACTTCACACGTACGGCAGAACCATTCTGCTTACCTGGATTCCAACGTGGCATGCTACTTACGACACGAGCAGCCTCACGATCAAGTGAAGGATCGACAGACTTTGCAACGCGTACATCAGTGATAGAACCATCACGCTCAACAACGAACGAAATCGTTACACGGCCCTGGATACCATTTTCCTGAGCAACAACCGGATATTTCACATGTGAGCTAAGATACTGCAACAATGCACTTGGACCACCTGGAAATGACGGCATCACCTCAACGACATCAAAAACCTTCTGTGTAACTTCTTCCTTTGGAGCTGGTGGAGGAGTAGCCACTGCAATATCATTACGCACAGCCTCAACAGTACGATCCTTCGTACCTTCATGAGTTTCTGTACCGACAGCGACTTTATCATCTAACTGATCCATCTGCTTCAGCGTATTAGACTCTTTTACAAGTTCATCTTTCTTGATGACAGGAGCAACGAACTTCTGAGTCTCACGTGCTACAGGAATTTCCTTCTTGGGTTGAACCTTAGGCTGAACAACTTCCTTCTTCTCGTTTTTCTTAGCCTCTTGCTGGAGTTTTGCAAGTTGCATAGCTTCCATATAAGCCTGCTGCGCTTCAGCATTCCTCTGTGAAATGACCTTCCATGCGAGAAAACCACCAACGAGTGCAGCAGCAATGATCAAGATAAGGAGTGCCTTGATGTTACGTCCGGAAGTTCCCTTACGAAGTCTATAGGCTCCATAAGCTTGGTTCTTGTCGGCGAACACCATATCGACCCATTTAGGATCGTACAAATCTATTTTTGCCATTTGTTTCTATATTTTAATTGTTTCGTTACTTCATCAATTAGAGTTTCACTCCTCTGAGCTTCAACAAATGAAGATCATCAGGATTAAGCTTATCGATGACGTAAGTACCAATACTTAGAATCTGCATTTCGTCGAGTGCATCGACCATATTCTTATAAGAGGCATTATCTGAAGGCTTGATGATAACGGTCAAGGTAGGAATTTTCCCATCCTTGAGTTCACCAGCCTTGAGCTTACTAAGTTTCTTTTGATATATGCTATCTGGATACATCTTAGGATCCTTAGCCTTCTCAGCATTCAACTCCTTCACTGCAAGTTCTATACGGGTTACAGGTTTGGTACCATTTGCAGTAGCATGATTTCTCAATGCTTTGCGAATTCCATCATTACCCCATGTTGTTTCTTTAATCCATGTAGGATTATTATATTGGGGCTCACCTTCACCATAATAGATCTTATTATCGGCAGTCACATAAATTGTAATTGCTTCAGAAGCTTTGGCTTCGCTCTTCTGATCGTTTGTAACGTTGTCATTACTTGGCATCGTCAACTCCATGGTCTGCGGCTTACTAAGTGATGTACACAACATGAAGAACGTGATCAGCAACATGAGCATGTCCACCATAGGCGTAAAGTCTACGCGAACCGTCATCTTCTTTTGTTTGCTTTCTTTCTTTGCCATTGATTAGTCCCCCTGTTTTTTAAGCTGTGTAATCATATAGTAATGGCTCTCATCCATATCCTGGAGTTCACTCATTACCTTTTTGACAGTCTTATAAGGTGTCGAAGCATCAGCCTTGAGTGCAATCTTGATATTGTCATTGACAGTACGTGCTGCATCAACCCACTGCTGAAACTCGCTCATACCACCCTTAATGCTATCCATAGGAATACCCTTCGTAGGAAGAGTTTTATGACGCATTACCGTAGAAGAAGCCAGATAACCGCTAAGTTCATTCATTGGAACACCGAATGTAGACTCTGTCTTGAAAACCTTGCTCTGTGCAGCACTCAATTTTACGCCAAACTTATTGGCCATATTATCAAGAACCTGCCCCAGCTGATCTGTATTATCCAAACTCAAAAATACCTGACCTTCGCCTGTTGGCCTACCGGCTGCATCCTTTTCAGGATTGACCAGAATAGTCAGGACGCCGTTCTCAGGCACCTTTATTTCAGACACTGAACCTGGAGTGTTCACCTTTACCGGCTCATTCTTGACGAATGTTGACGTCAGCATAAAGAAGGTGAGCAACAAGGTCATAACGTCTGACATAGGCGTCATATCGATCCAAACGTCACTTTTCTTAATTTTTACTTTACCCATAGCGATAAATTTTTAAAGGGTTAGCAAAAATTAAGCTTCTTCTGTGTGGTTAGCTTCGTATGTCTGAGCAATTGAGTAACCTACCTCGTCGAGTGCGTATGTCAGCTTGTCAACCTTATTAGTGAAGTAGTTGTAAGATACAACAGCACACCATGATGTCAAAATACCGAATGCAGTATTGATCAAAGCCTCAGAAATACCAGCTGAAAGTGCAGCAGAGTCAGCACCACCACCAGCAGACAGAGCAGAGAATGACTTAATCATACCAGTTACAGTACCAAGAAGACCAGTCAAAGTACCCAATGTTACGATGGTCGCAATGATAGGAAGGTTCATTGTCAATGTAGGCATTTCAAGCTGTGTAGCTTCTTCATGAGCCTGCTGTATCTTTGCAATCTTCTGTGCCTTCTTCAATGAAGCATTGGCACCAGTCTCCATATCTTTGTAAGCATTCAATGATGCATAAACAACATTAGCAACAGAACCTCTCTGCTTATCGCAAAGCTGCTGAGCCTGCGCAAAATCGTTTGCATTCAACGCAGCCTTAATGTTTACAACAAACTTAGGCAGTGAGCCTTTACCAAAAGCTGTCTTCATAGCGAGAACACGCTCAATAGACATTGCCAATACTGTAAGCAACAATGTGTGGATAACAGGCACAATCATACCACCCTTAAAGATAGTTCCCCATACATCTGCAGGTGCACCATTAGAATCACCACCTTGGAAGTGACTTGCATCACCAAACCATGTGTAGAACAAAATGAAAGCGATTGCAGCGCAAACGACGATAATCCAGAATGCACCTCTTACTCCCTGAAAGCCCTGAGATTTCTTAGGGCTGGCTGTTTTTTGTGTAGTTGCCATAATTTAAACTTTTATTTTTTTAGTTATTATAAATTGATATATTATCTGATATAAATGTTATTTGCAAAAGGTTCGCACATAAATTGCTTTCTTTTTGTTTGGCAAAGATAGCAATTTATGAATAACTAAGCATCGAATTAAGAAGTTTTAACGATAGATTCTCATTAAAAGAGCAACATCACTTCACGTAACTTCCCTTATCAACGCATTGTTATTTCAATTTTGTTAAAACCTCCTTTATTCTATTCATTGCTTCCTTAATATTGTCATCACTGGTTGCATAGCTCATTCTAAAACATTCGGGATCACCAAAAGCATCCCCACCAACGGTTGCAACATGTGCTTTTTCCAACAAGTAGAGTGCAAAATCTGTCGCATTATTAATAGTTATCTGACCATCGGTCTTTCCAAAGAAACTGCTACATTTCGGGAAAAGATAAAAAGCACCTTCGGGAGTATTAACCTCCAACCCAGGAATATCCTTTGCCAGTTTGACTATTAAATTACGACGACGTTCAAAAGCCAAGCGCATCTGTTCAACACAACCTTGATCCAAAGTATAGGCTGCCTCCGCAGCTTTCTGGCTGACAGAACAAGGGCCACTCGTATATTGTCCTTGCAGTTTATTACAACCTTTGACTATCCATTCCGGCGCAGCAATATATCCGATACGCCATCCCGTCATGGCATACGCTTTGGAAACACCATTCACTATAATAGAGCGCTCTTTCATTCCTGCCACCTTAGCAATACTTGCATGCTTACCCACATAGTTAATATGCTCATAAATCTCATCAGCTAAGACATAGAGTTCTTCATGTTTTTTGATGACAGCAGCTAACGCATCAAGTTCCTCCTGGGTATAAACACTACCTGTAGGGTTACTTGGTGAGCAAAGAATTAGAAGCTTTGTTTTTGGTGTAATGGCAGCTTCAAGCTGCTGAGGTGTCATTTTGAAATTCTGATCAAACCCTGCATTGACAATTACAGGGTTACCACCTGCCAGCTTTACCATCTGCGGATAGCTCACCCAATAAGGAGCGGGGATAATTACCTCGTCGCCATCATTAATCAAAGCCATCACAGTATTGCAGACGCTTTGCTTTGCACCATTACTGACGAGCACCTCACTCACCGAATAGTCCAAACCATTCTCACGCTTCAGTTTTGCAACAATGGCTTTCCGTAAATCAGCATAGCCCGGGACAGGAGAATACTTGGAATAGTTTTCATCAATCGCTTTCTTGGCTGCCTCCTTGATATTCTCTGGCGTATTAAAGTCTGGTTCACCAACACTCATGTTGATTACATCAATACCTTGTGCCTTCATTTCACTACTCTTTTGCGACATAGCAAGTGTTGCTGATGGTGCAAGTCGAATTAAACGATTTGACAATTGTCCCATAACGCTAAACTTTTGGTTAATAAATCTACTACAAATATAAACAATTTATCCGTTACAGTGAATATAATTCAATGTTTTTTTGTTAAATCTTCTCCAATCATATGAGTCATAACCTACAAACAAACCACATTCTATTTCAAATGTAGTGTATGTCCCATGCGGTCACGCTTTGTTTCAAGATATTTCTTGTCGTATTCGTTTGGTTTGATTTCTATCGGAACATTCTCCACAATCTCCAGACCATAAGCCTCTAAACCAACACGCTTGGTTGGATTATTTGTCATGAGTCTCATCTTATGAATACCGAGATGACGCAACATCTGCGCCCCGCATCCGTAGTCACGCTCATCTGGTTTGAAACCCAAATGTACATTGGCATCGACCGTGTCATAGCCCTGCTCCTGCAACTTATATGCAACCATCTTGTTCATCAAGCCAATACCACGCCCCTCTTGCTGCATATAGATGACGGCTCCTTTGCCTTCCTTCTCTATCATTTCCATTGATCGGTGCAACTGTTCCCCACAATCACAACGAAGACTTCCGAGAATATCTCCCGTAGCACATGATGAATGAACACGCACTAAAACAGACTCACCTTCATCCCAATGTCCTTTGATTATTGCCATGTGTTCCTGTCCATTACTCGTCTGACGGAATGGAATCAGCCTAAAATGTCCGTAGATTGTAGGCAAATCTACCTCAACTCCGACCTCTATCGTCGTCTCCTTCTTCAAACGATAAGCTATCAAGTCCTTGATAGTAATTATCTTCATCCCCCACTCCTGCGCACGTTCCATCAGCTGAGGCATACGAGCCATCGTACCATCTTCATTCATGATTTCCATTAATGCACCGACAGGATAGAGTCCCGAAAGCTTACAAAGATCAACTGCAGCCTCGGTATGTCCACTTCTGCGGAGCACGCCGTTGTCTTGAGCATACAAAGGATTGATATGTCCCGGACGGCCAAAAGTCTGTGGAACCGACTTTGGATCAGCCAAAGCCTTAATGGTTTCTGCACGATCATGAGCCGATACTCCTGTCGTACAACCATCGAGTTTGTCAACTGTTATCGTGAAAGGCGTGCCAAGCATAGATGTATTATCAGCCACTTGGTGTGGCAAATCCAATTCTTTTGCACGCGACAATGTAATCGGAGCACACAGCACACCGCGGGCATGCTTGAGCATGAAGTTCACAGCTTCAGCAGTAATTTTCTCTGCTGCAATAATCAAATCGCCTTCATTTTCACGGTCCTCATCGTCCACAACGATAACAAACTTTCCCTCCTTAAAATCCTTGAGGGCGTCTTCAATACTACTTAATCTGAATTCTCCCATATGTTTTCTTATTCTGATTTCTGGTTTTTCTACTTTTATAGTTACTATATATAATAAGGTGGTAAAGGCATATTACTTCATCTCTACCCTTTCTATTCTGTTGATAATATTGCAGTTCGTCTGCCGGACTATTTTCAAATCGCGCAGCAGACGCATGCGGAAACGCCACATCCTACAATAGAAGAATATTCCTAACGGTACGATAACCGCTGAAAGAATATTGAGCCATTTTCGTTCAAAGGGGCGTGTATGAGCTTTCACTGAAAGCACAGGATACTTGTTCAGCTCGTTTAATATATAGGCATCACGCGTATTCGAAAGGTCAGCTATAATCAACTCCAACTCATCATTGATGCGTTCTATCTCATGGTCAGCCCGATATTTGAAGAACACCTTTATCGGATTAGGCATCTGTTTCAAATTATGCAGTGCTGAATAGTCCACGATATCCTTGTTGATAACACCCAACTTAGCCGCATCATCCACGTACTTCGGTTCATCAATAATGACCTCCTTACCGAAAATATGGCGTTTAATCCTCAGCCCTAACACCCTGCGCAACATCTCACGATACAGATCTATGTTGAACACAGCAGAGTCGTTAGAAGCCTTATACGTAACGAATATAGCCAAAGGTGTCAATATGGCCGGCGCAAGTCCTTTGCCAAACCACACTGTCCAAATACCACTTCGCGACATTCGATAACCTGAATTATCAAGAATATAATAGACGATAAAGACCAACACCGATATGATGACAGGTATTCCCAAGCCTCCTTTTCGGATAATAGCGCCCAAAGGCGCACCGATAAAGAAGAAAATCAAGCACGAAAGAGCTACCGTAAACTTGCTGATAGCCTCAATCTCATGCTGACGAATAATGCGGTCGCCGTCACTGGTAAACAAGCTTTTGAAATCCAAATCGCTGACAGCATTCTGCACTTTGCTCATTGCTTCGCTGACCACCTGCTGCTTCTGCTGCATGGACAATCGGTTGAAGACCGTGTCGATATTTATCCGTTGTCCGGCCTTTACTGCCAAGAGAGAGTCTCTTCGATTAATATGAGGCATATAATAGAGCCCTTGTCTAACATCTTCATAATAGCGCCTACCCACACTGTCATAACTCACCGTCAGCGAATCCATATCTCTGTATATCTGCGCAAGACTCTTGCCACGTGCATTGTTCGATAACGCTGAAGCATCGGTCATATTGAAGTCACCATTGAAATCAAGCACAATACGCTTCGACGTGAACGTTTCCCGTCTATAAGGAATAGCTGCACTGTTACCGAAAGCATCGGTCTGCATATTCTCAAACCATTCCCCGCTCCACAGACTCAATACCAAATGCTTCTTCTCTGCCGTTGACTGCAGCATGCCGGAGTCCGCAAGTATGATGGCCTGATCCTCATAACTACCCGTCATTCTGTAAATCATGATGCCATAAAGTTTACCCGTTTTGAGGTCCTTATGCTGCACATACAGGTTGCTGTTGGGTATACCATCATAGAAGATGCCCTCTGGTATCTCTAACTCCGGACTCTTCTGTTTCATCGACATCAGCAATTGAGCAATCTTGTTATTGGCTTCCGGCCCGATATTATTCTGAAAAACAAACGACACCCCACTGACAAACAACGTAATGACTATCAAAGAGCGAAAGGCCTGCATCAATGAAATTCCAGCCGCCTTGATAGCCGTAAGCTCGCTGCTTTCACCTAAGTTACCGAACGCAATCAGTGAAGAAAGCAATATGGCAAGCGGCAAAGCCTGGGGCACAAGCATCAATCCCATGTACCAAAAGAACTTTGCCATAATCTCCATTGAGAGTCCTTTGCCTATCAAGTCATCAATATATCGCCACAGGAATTGCATCATCAGCACAAACTGGCAGATGAAGAATGTACCCACGAAGAGCATGCCAAACTGTTTAGCAATGAATATATCTAATTTCTTGATCCTTATCATTTGATATCTTTTCATGCGTTTTCATACACACAATATATCTTTGCAAAAGTAGCATAAAATTATCAGATTACCTTTCTTTTTTTTATTTTTTATCAACTTTCAGCCTTATAAAGGCGCATTCACACCTACCCCGACAATTCACCAAGCAAACGGCTTCATATTGTCACTCTCCTAAAGAGAACACATTCTTCATATCCTATTCCGGCGCAACCTCACTGCTCACATTACAATTTATACGGCATTTTTTACCCGAAAATTTTGCAGTTTAAAAACTTTATACTACCTTTGCACCCGCATTCAACAAACAAAATGAATGTGATGGCGGGATAGCTCAGCTGGTTAGAGCGTCGGATTCATAATCCGGAGGTCGTGGGTTCGGGTCCCACCCCCGCTACAATTTCCACTCTGCAAACCATGGATTTGCAGAGTTTTTCATTTTTATAGGGAGCTGACAAGGAGCAAAAAGCAAATGAAAAACACGGTGTTTAGTTCCACACATCAAAGATTAACAAATTCTTTACATTTCCTTTCATGAGATTTGCAGAGTTTTCTAAAAAGCATAAATTGGGGTGAAAACACGCTTTTTTGAAACCTTTCATAAAACACTTATAATCAACTCATTACACAAAAGGATTGATTTCAGAAACTTTTTATACATGGAAATGCGATGCCATTTGCGTCATTTTAGCAGCTTATTCAACTTGTTTTACGCGTCAATCTGATGCAAGTAGCAAAGCTTTATGACGCAAATCACAATGCAACAAGCTGCTCATCAGCACATCTAAAGCATAAAAGCGACTCACAAAACCATAAAACAAGGCTTCTTTTCTCCTATTTGGTGATGAAGAAAGAGGCGTATTTTCTGCGAAGTTTCCTTACATTACAGATCCTAAATACATAGAAAACCGCATGCAGAAAACCTGCATACGGTGATGTTGTTCTTCTTCAAATGCCAACCAAATGCCTACTGCAAGGGAACAACCTCAAGTTTTCGGGCATTTCCGGTGACAGGATCAAGCACGATTTTCGTAGTCATTTTCTTGCCGAAAAGCTCGCCACTGAGTGCTTCCGTATGGCCAAACTGCGCGGCATAGAGTTCATTCTTGGCGAAAAGTCGTGTGCCGTCAAACAGTGAAAGCCTTATCTTTCCAGGCAAATTCACATAGATTCCGCTCACATCCTTACTCTTCTTTCCCTCATCGGGCAGGCTCAATGTGGGCAGACTGTGCAGGTCTTCCACGCTGATATAGAACGGACGTCCGCCCAAATCATCGGCATCTACCAAGCCTAACTTCTTCGAAAAGCGAAACAACAGCTGGCGATTCACCTCCTTTTCGGGTATGAAAGTCAAGACCATCTCGGTCGTATCCTTCTCTGTCGTGCCGATAAACGTCTGCATCAAAGCACGCTCCTGCTTATCCAAATTGGCCATCATGATACGCAATTGCTCACCGTCTTTCGGCATATTATCAGCCTCGCCACGTGTCAACTGGTTACGGCTGTCGCGGATTTCATAGATTTCAGAAGCTATGAGTTCAGCCATTTTAGGTTTTGAACCGGCAGCAAGAATGTCGGCATTCATGTAATCGTGTGCATTGAGGGGGGCAGGTTTAGGGGCAGAGACAAAGGACTGTGCCGGTTGGGGCTTGCTTCCTTCGGTGTTAACTGCAAGAAGAACGCCGTTATCATCACGGTTCAAGCTGATGATACTGTGCTTTTTGTCAATCACAGCAACATGCCGTTGCGTTGTGTCGGGAACGCCCATGGTGGTCATCTGCATGTTAATGATGCGATAAGAGGTAGAGGGTTCAGTCTCCACATCGTGCATTTTCAGATATTTTCCACTGTAGATAGCAAGCTCACCCGGTTTATAAACCGTTTTTTCAACGAGTATATGGAACAGTACTACCGTCTTTGGCAGATAGTAAGTGCTGCCTTCTACGAGTTGCTGTGCATGTGCAACAAACATCATACTCCCCAGCAAAAGGGTTGCGATTTTCCTCATATTTCTGATTGTTTTTTATTCTTTGATACGCGCAAATGCCTTGGGAAGATATTCGATAAGGTCGCTGGCAATGAGACTCTCCTGCCCTAAATCACGGACAGCCAAGTCGCCTGCCAACCCATGGAGATACATACCGATGAGCGAAGCATCTTCCTGACTGTAGCCTTGTGCCAACAGTCCGGCAATAATTCCCGTCAGCACATCACCACTTCCCGCCGTAGCCATACCTGCATTCCCCGTCGGATTGAAATACACTTTACCGTCAGGTGTGCACAAAGCTGAATAGTGACCTTTGAGCAATATATAGCCATGCAATCCTTCTGCCAATGCAATTGCCTTTGACAAACGGTCGTAACAACCATTCGACATGGTGCCTTCAAGACGGTCGAACTCGGCTACATGAGGGGTCATGACAATGCCTTCGGGCAATTGTTGCATCCATGCGCGGTGCACACCCAATATGTTCAGCGCATCAGCATCAAGCACCATAGGGCATTGTGTGCGCCTAATCTGTGCAATCAATGCTATCGCAGAGGTTTCATTCTGCCCCAGACCAGGCCCCATGGCCACAGCTTCATAGTCCTCGGTATTCACTGGTTCCGAGAAGATTGTTTCTTCCTTGTCTATCTGCAACACTGCTTCGGGCACACTGGTCTGCAGGATATTGCAGTTGCGTTTAGGCGTATGAACGATGGCTTTGCCTACTCCTGCACGCAGACAAGCTTTGGTTGCCAACACAGCAGCACCCGCCATGCCATATGAACCGGCTATCAGCAGTGCCGTTCCCATATTTCCTTTATGGGCAAAGGCATTGCGTTCGCGTAGCCTACTGCGTATATCGCTTTCTTCGAGAATGCTGTATGGCGTGTCTGTTGCAGCGATAAAATCGGGAGAAAGCCGTATGTCGAGCACACGAACTTCACCTAAATACTGCTGACAATCAGCCATCAACATACTCAATTTCAACTGTTGTATGGTCAAGGTGAGGTCGGCCCGCACGATATTCTGGCGGATATTGTAGGTATTATCCTCGGTCATAAGTCCCGAAGGCAGGTCAATACTGACCACTTTACACTTACATTGATTGATATATCTGACCAAAGAAGCGAACCCACCCGCTATAGGTTTGTTGAGACCACTACCGAAAAGGCCGTCAACAACCACTGTATCAGCATCCAAACGAGGCGGTTCGAAATCGACGATAACCTCATTAAAGGCCTTGATTCGCTTGCTGTCAAGCAGTCGCTGCTTGTTTTTTGCACAATCATCCGACAGATGATTGTGGATATTGAAAAGGAAAACGCTGACTACATAGCCTTCCTCGGCCAACAATCGAGCCACAGCCAGAGCATCACCTCCATTGTTTCCCGGGCCGGCGAAAACCACAAAAGGTGCTTCTTTGGGCCATCTCTGCATGATTGTAAGCGCAATAGCCTTGGCAGCACGCTCCATTAAATCAAGCGAAGTAATGGGTTCGTGCTCTACAGTGTATCTGTCAAGCTCATGAATTTGAGTGCTATTGAATATCTTCATGTATCTATGTATAGTGATGCAAAAATACAAAATTAATGCTAATCGGTAGAGGATGTTTCCCATATTTTTAGTAATTTTGCTACAAATTATTTTAATTCGCACTTATGAGTATTGTTAAAATCAAGGATTTAACGTTCAAGACGTTTATTCCGGAGAGTGAAATCCAGCAGCGTGTAAAGGCTGTTGCCGAGAAAATCAACAAGGACTTAGACGGCAAGAACCCTCTTCTGCTGGCCGTATTGAATGGTTCTTTTGTCTTTGCGGCCGACTTAATCCGCAACATTACCATTCCATGTGAAATCTCATTTGTGAAGCTTGCATCTTATCAAGGCACCACATCGACAGGCAAGATTAAGGAAGTCATCGGACTTAATGAAGATCTTACAGGCCGTACCGTCGTCATTGTAGAAGACATTGTCGATACAGGTTTCACCATGAAACGCATGATAGAGACTCTCGGCACACGTCATCCGGAGTCTATTCACATTTGCTCTTTGCTCGTTAAACCTGATAAACTTCAAGTGCCATTAAATATAGAATACGCTGCAATAGAAATCCCCAATGATTTCATTGTGGGTTATGGACTCGACTATGACCAGCAAGGTCGTCAGCTCAGAGATATCTACACTATTGTAGACAAATAAGTAAAGATTGAACAATTTATCGTTATATACATCAAGAAAGAATGAAGAATATTGTAATTTTCGGTGCTCCTGGTGCAGGAAAAGGCACTCAAAGCGACAAGATGATAGGGAAGTATGGCTTCGGACATATCTCTACCGGCGACGTATTACGTAATGAAATCAAGAATGGAACAGCGCTTGGCAAGACCGCCAAAAGCTATATTGACAATGGTCAGTTGATACCCGATGCACTGATGGTTGATATTCTTGCAAGTGTCTATGACGGCTTCGGTAAAGAGCATAAAGGTGTTATCTTCGACGGTTTTCCACGCACTACACCACAAGCAGAAGCGCTGAAGAAGATGCTCAATGAACGTGGCCACAAGATTGCAGCAATGATTGAACTATCTGTTCCAGAGGAAGAACTCATGGCACGCCTTATCAATCGTGGCAAAGAGAGTGGCAGAAGCGATGACAACGAAGATACTATCAAGAAACGTCTCAATGTCTATCACACACAAACTGCACCGCTTATTGATTGGTATAAAAAAGAGGGTGTTCACCATCATGTAGAAGGTTTAGGCACCGTTGACGACATATTCGCCCGCATCAGCAATGTCATTGACGAGCTGTAAACTTTGAATATTGAAGTTTGAGGTTTGAACTTTATGATTGGTTTCCTATCTAAAGGGCAAGCTTCAAACTTTTCTCTTGAGAGTTCAGGCTTCAAAACCGGGCCCCAAAGATTAGTAATTGTTTTACATTAGCACATTAACGGCTTTCATTTATGTTAGAAAGGAAAACGGTTGAAAACGACATTTATATGTTAACAAAACTATCTTTCAAGAAGCATCGAAGTTCAAACATCAACATTTAGAGCACGCAAAGGCAAATCTTTTCGGTGCAAAGAGCATGCTGAAAGATTGCAATTCATAAAGTTCAAAGTTCAATTTTCAAACATCAAAGATAAGAGATGGACTCCAATTTCGTTGACTACGTAAAGATTTATTGCCGCTCGGGAAAGGGCGGAAGAGGCTCCATGCACTTGCGTCATGTAAAGTATCAACCCAACGGAGGCCCCGATGGAGGCGACGGAGGAAATGGAGGAAGCATTTATCTCAGGGGAAATCACAACTTCTGGACACTGCTTCACTTGAAATATCAGCGTCATATCTATGCAGAACATGGCGGTAACGGTGGGCGTGACAAATGTCATGGCACTAACGGAAAAGACACATATATCGACGTGCCTTGTGGCACTGTGGTCTATAATGCAGAGACAGGTAAGTATGTATGTGACGTCACTTATGACGGCCAGGAAGTGCTCTTGCTGAAAGGAGGACGCGGAGGTTTGGGCAATTTTCAATTTCGTTCGGCCACCAATCAGGCTCCCCGCTATGCTCAACCCGGTGAACCTATGGAGGAAATGACCATTATCATGGAGTTGAAACTCCTTGCCGATGTCGGACTTGTGGGCTTTCCAAACGCAGGGAAATCAACGTTGTTGTCGGCTCTTTCGAGTGCCCGACCAAAGATTGCCAACTATCCTTTCACCACGCTTGAGCCCTCGTTGGGCATTGTGGGCTATCGCGACAGCAAGTCATTCGTCATGGCCGACATTCCAGGTATCATCGAAGGAGCCAGTGAAGGCAAGGGACTTGGTCTGCGTTTCCTGCGACATATCGAACGCAACTCCTTGTTATTGTTCATGGTTCCAGGCGACACAGACGACATCAAGAAAGAATATGAGGTGCTGCTCAACGAACTTCGCCAGTTTAACCCCGAGATGTTAGACAAGCATCGCGTGCTGGCCGTGACCAAAAGTGACTTGCTCGATGACGAATTAATCGACATGTTGAAAGACACTTTGCCACAAGATTTACCCGTCGTTTTCATTTCCTCGGTTACGGGCTTGGGCCTCAACGAACTCAAAGATGTGCTTTGGAAAGAGCTTAACAGCGAGAGCAACAAGCTTCAGGAGATTATGGCTGAGGATACACTCGTACACCGTGACAAGGACATGAGCATCTTTGCAGACGAAATCAAGGCTGAAGGTGCCGATGAAGATGACATCGAATTCATTGATGAGGACGATGTAGAAGACTTGGAAGACTTTGAATACGACGACGAAACTGAATAATGATCAGGCCCAAATTAAACGAATATAGCATTGCAAAAGGTGTCCGTGTTTTCAGCTCTACCCGTCAGGGAGGCGTCAGCAAGGGTGTCTTTGGCGCATTCAATATCAACGAATTCTGTGGCGACAACCCTGATGATATTGCGCGTAACCGCCTGCTTTTAGCCACGGAATTGGGCATTACACCTGATCATATCATTATGCCTCACCAAGTGCACGAGGCAAAAGGCATAGTCATCGACAACACATGGCGGCATCTGACCGCAGAAGAACGCCGACAAAAGACAGAAGGCTACGATGCCATCATGACCCAAGAGCCCGGTCTCTGCATCGGAGTGTCGACGGCAGACTGCATCCCTGTGCTCCTCTACGATGCCAAACACGATGCCATTGCTGCGGTTCATGCCGGTTGGCGAGGCACGGTAAAACGCATCGTTGAGCACACCATCCAACGCATGCAACAGGTTTTTGCCACACAGCCTGCCGACCTTCATGCCGTCATCGGTCCCGGCATATCATGCGATGCCTTTGAAGTGGGCGATGAAGTCTATGAGACTTTCCGTGCTGCAGGCTTCGACATGAGTGCCATTTCCTGTCATAAAGACAAATGGCATATTGATTTAAAGGCTTGTAACCGCCTGCAACTGCTGCATGCCGGACTGCAAGACGAGAACATTCAAACAATAAACGTGTGCACTTATACACGTTTTGAAGACTATTTTTCTGCCCGCCGACTCGGACTCAACTCTGGCAGAATATTTACAGGTATCATGCTGCAGGCATAACATGTCGACCGCAAGTGCAGCGAAATTAAATTGAAAGATATTACTAACCCATAACATATAATGATGAAAACAAGACTGACAAATATTGCTTCGACAATTCTTTTGGCCCTTGTCACATCGGCCTATACACCGGCGAAAGATACATTTACGCCTGCCGAACAGCAGCAAATCAGCATTCCTACGCCAGGACTCTTCACCCATTCTAACACAATCAGCATTGATCTCAGCACCTTGAAAGCCGACGATTACGCTTTTCCTCTGCCCGTTGGAAAGTCTGAAGTCATCGACAATCGACAGGCTTTGGAAATCAAGACCAAGGAAGGTGATGCCGTAAAAGCCATGTTTGCCGGCACTGTTCGCCTCTCGCGTAATATCAACGGCTATGGAAATGTCATCGTCATACGCCACAACAATGGCCTCGAAACCGTCTATGGAAACAACGCCCAGAACCTCGTGAAGGTGGGACAAAAGGTCAATGCCGGGCAATCTATAGCCATTGTGGGCAGTGAAGGAGGGAAAACCTACTGTAAATTTGCCATTATGGTGAATGGCGGACGCATCACTCCGGAGATTATTATCAAACTGCAAAGCCACAAACTCCGCAAGAAAACTTTGCTGTGTACAAAGAACGGACGCTTTGTCGACGTAGCCGTGAAGGGCGCCAATGATGCCAACGGGAGCAAAAAGAAAGGCAAAAACGAAGATATAGACCCTGAAAATCCATTTGAAAATGCCAACACTTTCAAACTCAATCTCTCCAATATTGAGAAGGAATGCTGGGCATATCCGCTGCCGGGAAGTCATGTCATCAGCCCCTTTGGAGGCCCACGTCGTCACTCGGGTGTAGACATTAAGACCAAGCCCAACGACCGAATAGTCGCAGCATTTGACGGCGTTGTCGTCAAAAGTTGCCCCTTTGCAGGCTATGGGAACTGCATACGCATCAAGCATCGCTATGGCTTTGAGACTCTCTACAGCCACCAATCGAAGAACTTTGTCAAGGTGGGTGACAAGGTGAAAGCAGGGCAAGTGATTGGCTTGACAGGCCGAACGGGACGCGCAACTACCGAGCATCTGCACTTCGAAGTATTCTTCCAAGGACGCCGACTCAATCCCGCCGTGCTCTTTGACCACACCAACAAGTCACTTCAACAAGTGACTTTGACACTCGCGAAGAATGGCGCTGTCAAGTCAGAACGCAACTATTACGCCAACAAATAAGCTATTTAACGATATCGTCTATAAGGACTTTCGCGAACAAAAGCATCATACCTATTTATATAATAAGAGGCTCTGCAAGACAGAGCCTTTTTCTTTTCTCTCTTCTTAAAGATGAAAACACATGAAATCAGAGTAGATTTATATCTTCATTGAGAAGCAGGCACAACCTCATAAACACTTTCTGACAAAACGAAACCTCTGTTTTCATCAACCGAATTCAGCAATGATATCACGTATTTTCCTTTTACATAAACCATGAAGCCTGTCAGATTTCACGCCATTTAGCCAACAAGCGAATGATGTGTTAAATCTCATCAAGGAAGTTTACAAATCACTTTGCAAGGATAGTGAATTTGAAATGAAAGTCTTCCTCTTTCCAAATATACACTGTTTTCTGGCACTTTATAATATGTTGACTATCAAGATGTTATAAAACTACAGCCAAATCATGAAACAAAATCACGCTGAGAAACCCTGTAATTTGCATTGAATCACACCACAACTTGCATCAGATGATCATGCATTCTGACTCAAACAGCTATGCAATCTGCGTCAAATTACACCGCTGCATAAATGGAATTGCATCCGGAAAACCTTGAAATTAAAAAATAATGTCCGTTTTCTTGCTTTTCTTTTTCTATTTGGTGATGCTCCGAAGTGTTAAAAACGGATAGAAATCTTTACAGAAAAAGCAGACGCTTCTGTGCATGAAAACCCCACAGAAAGACTTTTCTTATCTCTTCTGCGACTTTCTGTTGGCGCGCTGTTCCCGATACTTTGCCTTCTGACGGGCACTTCCCGAACCATGCGCTCCCGTCACATACTTTTTCTTTTTGGCTTTGGTTTTCACCTTATCATCCGTTTTCTTAGGGCCCGAAGAGCCTTTGAAACTGATTCCATTCTCTAATATACTCTGAAAATCATCCGTCATCTTAATACTTTGAATATTGAAGTTTGAAGATTAATGACTTTGAAGTTTGAACATTGAAACTT
Source organism: Prevotella sp. HMSC077E09 (assembly GCF_001814685.1). Lineage (NCBI taxonomy): Bacteria > Pseudomonadati > Bacteroidota > Bacteroidia > Bacteroidales > Prevotellaceae > Prevotella > Prevotella sp. HMSC077E09. The sequence goes on from NZ_KV817496.1 coordinate 24,164, forward strand.
GAACTTCATGATATGTTTTGGATATGCAGAAGCTATCATAAAGTTCAATGTTCAAACTCCAAAGCTTAAAATAAACAATTAATGGTGGAATAATCTCACCCCCGTAAAGGCCATTGTAATGCCGTATTTGTCGCAGGTTTCAATGACATTATCGTCACGAATGGAGCCACCGGCTTGTGCAATATACTGCACACCGCTCTTATGTGCACGCTCAATGTTGTCGCCAAAGGGGAAGAAAGCATCGCTTCCGAGCGCTACATTCGTGTTTTTGGCAATCCATTCTTTCTTTTCTTCCATCGTCAGGACTGCTGGTTTCTCTGTAAAGAACTGCTGCCAGACACCGTCACGCAACACGTCATCATGGTCTTCACTGATATAAACATCAATCGTATTATCACGGTCGGCACGATGTATTCCAGGCTTGAAAGGCAGGTTCATCACCTTCGGACACTGCCTCAACCACCATGTATCAGCCTTGTTCCCGGCTAAACGCGTGCAGTGAATACGGCTCTGTTGGCCTGCACCGATACCGATTGCTTGTCCGTCTTTGACGTAACAGACAGAGTTGCTTTGGGTATATTTCAACGTGATGAGGGCGATAATCAGGTCGCGTTTAGCCTCATCGGTGAATGTTTTACTTTGTGTTGGAATGTTCTCAAACAGTGAAGGATCATCAAGTTTCACCTCATTGCGTCCCTGTTCGAAAGTCACACCAAACACCTGTTTGCATTCAATCGGCGCAGGAATATAGTCGGGATCAATCTTAATGACATTGTAGGTACCCTTTCGTTTGTCTTTCAAAATCTCGATAGCTTCGGGTGTAAAGCCCGGCGCAATAACTCCATCGCTGACCTCTCTCTTTAATAATGTGGCTGTTGCAGCGTCACAAACGTCACTCAAAGCAACGAAATCACCATACGAACACATGCGATCGGCACCGCGGGCACGGGCATATGCACATGCAAGTGGAGAAAGAGGAAGCTTCACATCATCGACAAAATAGATTTTCTTCAGCGTGTCACTGAGTGGCAATCCGATAGCAGCACCGGCCGGAGAAACATGTTTGAAACTTGCTGCAGCAGGCATCCCGGTAGCGGCTTTCAGTTCTTTCACGAGCTGCCAGCTGTTGAGTGCATCAAGAAGATTGATGTAACCGGGGCGTCCATTGACTACTTCGATGGGTAAATTGCCGTCTTCCATGTAAATTCTGGAAGGCTTCTGGTTGGGGTTGCAACCATACTTTAAAGCTAATTCTTTCATTTTGAGAGTAAATTAAACTAATTGCAAAGATAATAAAAAAATAATGATTACCTTTGCAGCACAAGTATTTTATTTCCAGGTATGTTATGAAACGGAAAATGATTTCTTTGCAGAAAGAGGCTGGCTCAAAGCTTATTGAGAAAGCAAGGACAGGAAATGACTTTGAAAAAATATCCAAATTCTTTTCTCACTACCACGTCAATCTTACCCCATCTTCGTTGAGAAAGCTTTGGAACTACCTCTTGGAAGTCGAAAAACCATCAAGACAAACGCTCGACCGACTGTCTCTTTTCGCCGGATTTCAAGATTGGGAAAGTCTGAAAGCAACGTTTATGGATGAGGGGAAAAAGGAAGATGAAAAGCTTTGAACATTGAAGTTTGAACATTGATTTTTATGAATGGACAATTCACTCAACAGTCCATAGTAACTCATAAAATTCATGTTATGATATAAATGCTTCTAAAGCGTACTAAAGAAAAAGAGGTTATGCACCGTAAGGAGCATAACCTCTTTTATTTCTTTGCGAAGAAACAGCAGCTTACTGAGCTGTTGCCGTGTTGGTTCTCTTCTCTGCAATACGGGCCTTCTTACCTGTAAGACCACGGAGATAGTACAACTTAGCACGACGAACCTTACCACGCTTGTTCACTTCGATAGAGTTGATGTTCGGTGATTCGATAGGGAAGATACGCTCTACACCTATAGTACCTGACATCTTGCGAACCGTAAAGCGCTTCTTGTCACCATGACCAGAGATCTTGATTACTACACCACGATAGAGCTGAACACGCTCTTTGGTACCCTCGACAATCTTGTAACCCACTGTAATAGTGTCGCCGGGACCGAATGAAGGGAACTGCTTACCGGTTGCAAATGCTTCTTCAGCAACTTTAATTAAATCCATTTTTTGTTTGAAATTAAATTTTGTTTGCGCCCAACGCAACATGGCAAAGCAACTCTTCTGCTGCCAGCGGTTACGCCGAAAAGCGGTGCAAAGTTACAAAAAAAACAGTAATTGCAACACTTGCAGCATCGGTTTTCTCTTGTTTTTAACACTATTTCTTCTTTTTTCCACTCAAAATAACTACCTTTGTAACAACTAATTACAAATGTATGTACAAGAAATCAGTCGTTTTATTAATGGCTCCGGCTTTATTTGCATTGGCTTCTTGCAAGCCACATTATGAGCTTACAGCCGTCAGTTACAGTCGTATTCTTATCAATAATAAGTACGATGCCCATCCAAACCATGATGCACAAGCGTTCCTTGCGCCTTATAAACACCAGGTAGACAGCATCATGAGTCCCGTAGTTGGTGAGGTTACAGAGTATATGGCAGCCCGAAAACCCGAGAGTAAACTGTCTAATCTGCTTGCCGATATCCTGCAATGGGGTGGCAAAAGCTATCATGAGAAGGTGGATTTTGCCGTTTATAACATGGGCGGAATACGTGCAGCCTTTGCCAAAGGTAAGGTTACTTACGGTGATGTTGTAGATGTTGCACCATTCGAAAATAAGATTTGTTTCCTCACACTGACAGGCGAAAAGGTTCGTGAACTCTTTGCACAGATTGCTGCAACAGGCGGTGAAGCCGTCAGTCATGGCGTCAATTTAGTGATCAGCAAAGACCATAAACTCATGGATTGCAAGCTCAACGGCATGCCCATTGACGACAACAAATCCTATCGTGTGGCTACACTTGACTATTTAGCGCAAGGCAATGACAAGCTCGAGGCATTCAAGTCGGGCACCGATGTAGTGTCTCCACAGACGCAGGAAAACAATGTTCGCTTCATCATTATGAACTATTTCCGCGAACAGAAGGCTCAGAATAAGCCCGTAAGTCGCGAGATAGAAGGTCGCATCGTAGTGAAATAACCATTTATCAAAACACAGACTATGAAAAGATTTCAATATACAAAAAGGCTGAAAACGCTCAAATTAGCCGTTTGTTGCCTGCTGCTTGCATGCGCATCCACAACAGCTTATGCCCAGAAACAACTCACAATACTCCACACCAGCGATACCCATAGCTGCATACTTCCATTGAATGAGAACCTTGCCGACACGCTCTTTGCCGGTCGTGCAGGCTTCATTCGCCGCATATCTATGCTTGAAGAAGAGCGCAAAAAGGAGCCGGAGCTATTGCTTTTCGATAGCGGTGACTTCTCACAAGGCTCACCTTATTATACATTATTCAAGGGGGACGTCGAAATCGGACTGATGAATAGGATGCATTATGATGCAGGAACCATTGGAAACCACGAGTTCGACTACGGTCTCGACAATATGGTTCGCCTCTTCAAGAAAGCAAACTTTCCTATCATCTGTTCCAACTACGACTTCCGAGGCACTGCACTTGAAGGCCTTGTCAAGCCATATATCGTACTGAAACGCAAGGGAATAAAAATCGGAGTCTTTGCCCTTGACCCGCAATTGGAAGGCCTTGTGGCTACCAAGAACTATGAAACTATCAAATATCTCAATCCCGTGAGCGTGGCTAACGACATGGTTAAACTGCTTCGTGGTAAGGAGAAGTGCGATCTTGTCATTTGCATTTCTCACCTTGGATGGGAAGAAAAGGGCATGGGTGACCAGATGGTAATTGCCAATTCAAGAGGAATTGACATCGTTCTCGGCGGTCATTCACACACTTTCTTCAAGGAATTACACTATGTGAAAGACTTAGACGGACACGAAGTTCCCGTAGATCACGAGGGCAAGAATGCCATTTACGTGGGTAAACTCAAACTCGATCTTACTCGAAGTAGAAAGTAAGAACAATCATTTTAGAATGCGTTTCACTCACAGAACGGGCGTATGGAAGCATAGCTTTATCTTCCATACGCTCGATATGCTTTGTATCAAGACTGTTTAGAAGGCTATACATAAACTTCAACTCTGGTCTTATCTTGAAAAACGGCAGGTAGAAATCACAACCAAGTCCTACTTCTGCAAACGCATCATAACGTTTCAGTTTCACAAAATCATTGCTTTTTCCACTGAGATTAATGGCAGGAGTCAGTCCCGCCATGATGTAAGGACGGTGGTTGTTGAAGCGAGGTGCTGCAAAAATCAAATCAATTGGTGTTGCAATATATACCGACTTCAAGTTCTGCCGCTGCTCCATCAGACTGCCGTTTGGCCCCACCACACTATGGTTCAGCAACACAATATGGCGCGAACCGAAATACATGGTCGGTGCAACACGCAGTTGAAAATGCTCCGAAAGACGCATCTCACCGAGCACCCCCACGTTGAAACCCATGTCCCAACGGTCTTGGTCAGTGGTTATGATCTGCTTGCTTGATGTGCCGTCTTCGGCCACAACCGTCTGCTCTCCCCGATTAACAAACTCCAGATCCTGGGCATGTGTGCCCACAGAAATACCGAAATGAAAGGGCCGTAAGTCTGTATACGGGCGGTTCTGCACAGTCCGTTGCTGGGCCGTGGCAGCCAAGTTAAAGGCCAACATCACGAGGAATATACTCCGTCTTTTTATCTTCATGCTATTCGATAAACGCTCCATGAGGCACTATATTGCATGACATGGAACAAGAAAAAGCATAAAAGAACGAAAAAAATCATACCTAAAAGTAGGTATTCTCAAATATAATATATATCTTTGCAACGTGAAAACTGAGTTCATTTGCTTAGTCGAGTTTACAAAAACATTATGAAATTATAATTTAAAGTATTATGGCTTACGTAATTGGTAACGACTGCATCGCATGCGGTACATGTATTGATGAGTGTCCGGCAGGCGCAATTTCAGAAGGTGATATCTACTCAATCAACCCTGAAGCTTGCACAGAATGTGGCACATGTGCTGATGTTTGCCCTAATGAGGCAATCAGTCTTCCCGAATAAGGAGAGAGAAATAAAGCATAAAGAAACGGCATACTGCAACCTTGCAGCATGTCGTTTTTTTCATGCTTTCTGTCAAAAGAGAATTCATCCTCCCTGCAAGCGAATAATATGTTAATCCTTTTCAAGGATGTTTACAATTGCTTTCGCAGGGCCGGCGTATTTGAAATAAAACGCAACCTCGTTCCAAATACGCGAGTTTTGAGAGCTTTTAATAAGCTGCTGACTATCAAACAGTTGTATGATTTGATGCTTTTCAAATCATTTATTGATGTCAAAAATGCGCGTGATCTGCGTCAAATTACGTTGCAATCTGCATCAAGTTACGGCGTCATCTGACTTTAGAAGCAGTGTGTTCTGCATCAAATCACGGCATAAGATGACCGGAATTGCAGACTAAGTGGATGAAAATGGAGTCATAAAACTTACCAAATGGCTTTGCAAACACAATGAAACCGTCTTTCTTTTTCTATTTGGTGGAGTCATCATGTGCAGTTTAAATTAGTAAATGCGACAGTCTC